>CAXGYE010000184.1:0-3378 GCA_964013865.1 uncultured Flavobacteriaceae bacterium | reverse complement strand
CCGATCTACATCGGATAGTTTACTTACTTTTTGTCCGTTAACTTCAAGTATGACATAACCGTTATCTATCCCGCTTTGATAAAGTTTACGGTTATTCATATTGGAAATGTACAGTCCCTCCTCGATATTGAGTTGTTCTTTTTGTTCTGGGGTAAGTTCCCGAATTTCCATAAAGAAGAAAACAGCACGATTGATTTTTTCTAAACGTACACCAACTTTTTTTTCTTCTCCATCGCGTTTGTAGATGACACTTACTTTTTCTCCTGGGCGTTTAGTTGCGAGGTAGCCAGACAGGTCTGCAAACTTATTGATGACAATTCCATCTACACTTTTAATAATATCTCCAGGTTCAAGTCCAGCCAGATCTGCCCCCAGACCTTCTTCTAGATCCGTAATGTAAAAGCCTTCGGTCTCCTCTACTTCAAAACGCTCAGCAAATTGGGCATCTAATGCTTGTCCCATAACCCCAAGAAGCCCTCGCTGGACGTCACCATATTCGATGAGATCTTCAAATACTTTTCGTGCTACGTTGCTAGGAACCGCAAAAGAATAGCCTACAAAACCTCCAGAAACAGAAGTAATGGCGGTATTGATTCCAATCAATTCACCACTTGTATTGACTAATGCACCTCCGCTATTACCACGATTTACAGCAGCATCGGTTTGGATATAGGATTCGTTTACCCCATCTCTTTTGTTGAGGTCTCGGGATTTGGCACTTATTATTCCAGCTGTAACTGTTGAGTTTAAATTGAAGGGATTTCCTACTGCAAGGACCCATTCTCCTATGCGTGTCGCATCAGAATTTCCAAAAAACACATAGGGAAGTTTTTTCTTTGCATTTATTTTGAGTACCGCAATATCCGTTTCGGGATCTGTACCGATGACTTTTGCTTCGTAGGTTTTGTTGTCGTTCGTAGTGATTTCAATTTGGTTGTTGTCTTCAATCACGTGGTTGTTGGTAATGATGTAGCCGTCTGGGGAGACGATGACCCCTGAACCTGTCCCGATGCGTTCTGGAAGATCCTCCTCTTCGTAAAAGTACCGATAGAAGGAGGGTAAGTTTGAATTGGAAGATGCTGTGTTTTTAACATGTACTACAGCATCGATGGTTTTTGCAGCAGCCGAGGTAAAGTCGGTACGCTCTGCAGCTACACTAGCGGTATTTACCGTGTAATTCGCAGGAATTAAAGTGGGATTTTGCAATACCTGTTCCTCGTGATTAGGAAATGTGCGGTATTGATCATAAACAAAAAGGCTAAATCCAGTACTTAAAAGTGCAATCGTTAAGGTTTTAATAAATGATTTCATTTTTCTAAATTTTTTTCAAAATTAAAGAAATTAAATAAAAATGAATTTGGTTTAACGCGTCTTTAACACCCTTTAAATTTAGTTATCTTTGCCCTTTATGGAAATTCATTTCGACAAATATCAGGGAGCCGGTAATGATTTTATCCTACTGGATAATCGGGAAGGTAAATTCAACTATTTGTCGATGGAACAGCGAAAATCGCTCTGCAATCGAAATATGGGTATTGGTGCGGATGGTTTGATTTTAATAGCAAACTCCACCGAAGCTGATTTTGAAATGATTTACTTCAATTCTGACGGTAATCTGAGTACACTCTGTGGAAATGGGGGTCGGTGTGCTGTGGCATTTGCCCATCAAAGAAAGATAATTGGAGAAGAAACACGATTCAAGGCTGTTGACGGAATTCACAAGGCTCAACTTATATCCTCCGACCTAGTTCGTCTAGAAATGAAAGCGGTTCATAGCTTTACAACCTACGACGCGGCGGTTGTAACAGACACGGGTTCGCCTCATTATGTAAAATTGGTGAAAGAAGCTGCAACAATTGATGTTCAAAAAGAGGGTGCCGCTATTCGGTATTCGAAGGACTTTGCTCCTGAGGGAATCAATGTCAATTTTGTAGAGAAGAAAAGTGAACAACGCTTTGTGATTCGCACCTACGAGCGCGGGGTAGAAAATGAAACACTGGCCTGTGGAACGGGAGCCGTTGCTGCGGCCTTAGTCCTGCATTTTCTCGGTGAAACGGGAGGAGCCACCGAAGTGGAATTACAGGCATCCGGTGGGGTTTTGAATGTGGACTTTCAACTAAATCAGCGAACCTACCAGAATGTTCACTTGCAAGGTCCTGCTACTTTTATTTTTTCTGGTACGATAAACCTATGAAATCAGATTCTGTTTTTCTTCGTGCCCTAGAACCTTCGGATATCAAGATTTTATTTCAACTAGAAAATAACTCGCTCTACTGGAAGTACTCCAACCGAACAGAACCCTTTTCAAAAGCGCTATTGGAAAACTACATCGCACAGCAAAGTCAAGATATTTTTGAAGTCAAACAAAAACGTTTTGTACTCGCCTCTTCCTCAAAGGAAACTTTAGGTTTTGTCGATTTGTTTGATTTTGAACCTTTACATCGCAGGGCTGGTGTAGGGTTACTTATTAAAGAGGAAAAACAGGGGAATGGTTTTGGAAAAATAGCCTTAAACCTTCTCGCAACTTATGCACAGAAACATTTAAATATACATTGTCTGTACGCGAATATCGCTTTAGAAAATAAACCGAGTATTCGAGTTTTTGAGGCGTGTGGCTTTCGACAAGTGGGTTTAAAAAAAGCGTGGAATTTTTACGAAGATCAATTTCATGATGAATATCTTTATCAAAAATTATTTCATTGATGTATCGAAGGAAACTGCTGATTTTACTCAGCCTTTTAGGAGCTGGTGTAGGGCTCTTTTTTGTTTTTAAATTTTATCAACTCTTTTTTTGGAGCAATACACAATTTGAAAACGATTTTTCCATTGTATTCATCGATCGAGATGACACCATCGATTCTCTTGCATTTCAATTAACTCCTTTACTTAAGTCTACCGAGCGGTTTCTAACCGCTGCCGAAAAAAAAGGATACGCTCAGCGGTTACAATCCGGAAAATACAGTATTCGCAAAGGGATGGGGAACAACGACATCATTAATAGCCTTCGTTCCCAAAGGCTAACTTCAAAAGTAGTGTTTAACAATCAGGAGCGACTGGAAGATTTAGCAGGGCGAGTGGCACAGCAAATCGAAGCGGATAGTTTGGAATTGCTCGCCGCTTTTCGCGACCCCGTTTTTTTATCAGAAGGGGGTTTTACAGAAGAAAATGCTTTAACGCTATTCCTCCCCAATACATACGATATGTTTTGGGACGTGGGTCCAAAAGAGTTTAGAAAACGGATGTTGGATTACTACACCAGGTTTTGGAATGAAACCCGACGGGCAAAAGCAGAAGCCTTAAATTTGACACCAATCGAAGTGTCTATTTTAGCTTCTATCGTACAAAAAGAAGCAAATCAAAAAGAAGAGCAAAATCGCA
>CAXGYE010000183.1:0-3381 GCA_964013865.1 uncultured Flavobacteriaceae bacterium | reverse complement strand
GAGATCTACACTCTTTCCCTACACGACGCTCTTCCGATCTTTCAAACCACCTCAACAAAGGCACTAAGCAGATTGCCTATCTGGAGTATTGGAACACCACAACACAAAAATTAATTAAATAAAAATTATGAAAAAGTACAGTTTATTAGTATCCGCCCTTTTACTCACCTTTGGAGTTTATGGACAATCTATTTTTGAACGTTACGCTGAAAATGACGAGGTCACCCTCGTATCGATTAGCCCTAAAATGTTTAAAATGCTCGGGCAAATGAGTATTAATGTAGATGATCCGGAAGCTCAAGAATATCTGGATATGGTCACGAGTATCAATAACTTTAAAGTTTTGATTTCATCTAATCAAGAAATTAGTGGCGAAATGTTAAAATGGGTCAATTTGCAAGTTTCCAAAAACAATATGGAACAATTGATGAGCGTCAAAGATCCTGAGGCAAACGTAACTTTTTATGTGAAAGATGGAAAAAAAGACGATCATGTGGAGCAATTACTGATGTATGTTAAGGAGAATATCAAAACTTCAACCAATAAAATTGAATTCAATGGACGTTCCATCGAGGCGGTTTTAATGTTGCTGGAGGGCGATATTGATCTAAATAAAATTTCAAAACTCACGGATCAAATGGATTTACCTGGGGGTAAACAACTGAAGAAAGCTCAAAAGAAAAAGTCACTCTAGTATGAAAAAGAAATCTATTTTTTGTGTATCCCTGTTGGCAGTTGTGTTTTTTGTCAACTGTACACAGGGTCCTACACTTCAATCCTACTTTGTCGAAAAAATGGACGACCCTACTTTCTTGATTGTCAACCTTCCTTTCAAGTTCGATAAACTCTTTACAAAGGATTTGACAGCTACAGAACAAGAGGCCCTCGCCTCAGTAGGGAAATTGAATTTATTGTTTTACCGATTTAGATCAGGTGAAGAGACAAAATTTAAGAGTGAATTGAATCAATTGAATACCATTCTTGCCCACAACAAATATCAGCACCTTATGGATTTTAAAGCTTTTGACAAAGGTCAAGGAAAACTCTTATTTGAAGGAGCTACTGATAAAATAGAGGAGGGGATTGTTTTTTTAAGTGCCACCGATAAGGGGTTTGGTGTCTTGCGCATTTTAGGATCAGAGATCAATCCTGCGATTCTGATGGGACTGATAAAAAAAGTGGATCCAAATCAACTTGAAAAGCAACTGAAATCTTCAACTGCATCATTGGGAAGTATTTTTGAAAAAGAAATTTAAATCCCAGTGTAATTGAACGGAGTAATGGTTTTTAGTTGAGATTTTATATGATCTTCTACATCCAATTGTTCAATAAATTGTTGAATGACTTCCCGGTTGATGGCTGTATTTGTTCGCGTAAGTTCTTTTAGCGCCTCGTAGGGGTTCGGATAACCTTCTCTTCTCAACACGGTTTGAATGGCTTCTGCAATGACTGCCCAGTTGGCGTTTAAATCATCTTCTATTTTTGTGGTATTGACAACCAATTTCCCAAGTCCTTTACGTGTCGATTGAAGTCCGATTAGGGTATGACCAAAAGGAACTCCAATATTTCTGAGCACGGTGCTGTCAGTAAGGTCCCGTTGAAGACGTGAAATGGGAAGTTTGGCGGCTAAAAATTCAAAAAGTGCATTGGCAATACCCAAGTTTCCTTCTGAATTTTCAAAATCAATAGGATTGACCTTGTGCGGCATCGCAGAAGATCCCACCTCTCCTTCTTTTATTTTTTGTTTGAAATAATCCATGGAAATGTATTGCCACAAATCCCGATTTAAATCAATAAGTATGGTGTTGATTCTTTTTAAGGTATCACAAAGTGCTGCAAAAGAATCATAATGTTCAATTTGAGTGGTGGGAAAAGAGTAATTCAATCCCAACTTTTCTTCTACAAATCCCTGTCCAAATCCTTTCCAGTCGATATCGGGGAAAGCGACATGATGGGCATTAAAATTTCCAGTGGCTCCAGAAAATTTAGCACCGTAAGAAGCTTGTTCTAAGATCTCTTTTTGGTTCTGGATCCGTTTTATAAAAACTTCAAATTCTTTTCCCAATCGGGTAGGGGAAGCAGGTTGTCCATGAGTGCGTGCTAAGAGAGGAATGTCTTTGTATTCTTCTGCTAGAAAGTTCAACTGATTTAAAACATCCTCAAGCGCGGGAAGATATACGTTAGAAACAGCGTGTTTAATTGAAAGTGGAATGGCTGTGTTATTTATGTCTTGTGAGGTTAATCCAAAATGGATAAACTCCTTAAAAGACTGTAATTCAAGCTTGTCAAATTCATTTTTTATAAAATATTCTACGGCTTTCACATCGTGATTGGTGGTGTTTTCAATCTCCTTCACCTGAAGGGCATCTTCGTTGGAAAAATGCTTGTAAATACTGCGTAGTTCTTCAAAAAGTGAAGGATTAAAATCTATGAGTTGGGGAAGGGGGAGTTCACAGAGAGCGATAAAATACTCTATTTCTACCTGTACGCGATATTGAATCAAGGCTTCTTCGGAGAAATAGGCAGACAGTGATTTTGTTTTAGACCGGTAACGGCCATCGATTGGTGAGATGGCATTTAATGCGGTAAGCAGCATGTTTAACGTATTTGTGCTGTAAAGATACGAGTAAATTCAGCTTTATGAGAATTCAATTCTTAAAAACATCCCGCAATACAGGATAGAGTCCTTTTGGGAAGGTTCGGTTGGAATGAATCAGAAGCTCTTCCAGCTGCTTTTGTAACTCTGGAATTTCGTTTTGAAAAAGCGCAAGAATTTTGATGCTAAAAGCCAAAGGAGCTGTCTTGTCTTCGGTCATTACCCAATCTAAAAAGGAATCGACAAGCAATTGTTTTTCCTTTTTGTTCAGCACCTCTCGATTTGATTTTTCTTTTAAAAAATGCCAAAAACTCTTGCTTAAAGAACGTCGCATACTGGAGTTTGTGATCGCAGTAAGTTGGGCGATACAGTGATTCAAATGAGGCTGTAAACGACTTAAATCTTCAAGAATAAAAAGTTCCCAGATCCAGGCAGCATAAATATGTTGTCTTTCGGCTTTCGGATTAAAAGCAAGCTGGAGTAATGCAGCTTCCCTTTCGGGTGAGTTCTTGACAACTTTTAGCCCTTCTTCCCGATGTTTTCTGGAGGCAGTACGGGTTTGAAAGTAGGAAACAAGCGTATCCATTTACAATTGTAAAACGCGGTATTCTTCATAACATTTGGACATGGCTTCTAATATTTGCAGATCATTGGCTTCCTCCATAAAGGTGTCCGAATAATTGCAATTTCTTAGAATGTCATCAATATCAACACGTTTAATTCCCAAAAGCTGAATAAGAACCTGTCTGTCAAATTTAGAAACTAATAAAATTAATTTTTATGAA
>CAXGYE010000182.1:0-3393 GCA_964013865.1 uncultured Flavobacteriaceae bacterium | reverse complement strand
CACCATAATATCAATTCCCAAGAAAAAGTCACCTGCAAAATTAGACCCCAATACCCCAATACTGGAAAGGATTCCCGCAGCGACTAAAGCCACAATGGGCGTGTTTTTTTTGGGGTCTATAGCAGTGAGTTGCTTTGGCATTATTCCGTCTTTTGCCCAAGCAAACATCAATCGAGAAACCGAAAGGAGCATGGCTGGGAGGTCGTTAATCAATGCAAGGGTTGCTCCCAAAATAATCAGGGTATCGATTCCATTAGGCAACACATAACTCAATAATCCCGGCGCAGTAATGTCTTTGATTTGAGCTTGTTCTGCTACAAAACTCCAAGGAATGATGCTGTACACTGAAGCGGTAAACAGAAAGTAAAACAATCCCACCCCTGCTATTGCAATTAAAATTGCCAAGGGTAAATTTCTTCTCGGATTTACAGCCTCACTGCCCGTTTGGGCAATGGCATCAAATCCGATAAAACTTGAAAATAAAACCGCTGCCGCAGAAAGAAATGCAGTCCATTCAAAATCAGGTACGGGTGGAATACTAAAAATTCTCCCTTCCTTTTGTTCCAGTGCCGAAAGAAAATCTGAGACGTCATAAAAAAAACGTGAAAAGATAACAATACTCCCCAAACAAAAAATCAAAACCACCATGGGGAGTAACAAATTTGCATAGGATTTGATTCCTCGAATATTGAGATACACAAAACTCCAAATAAAACTCAAAGCCAACCCCACGCGGATCCAAGAGACTTCCAATAAGGAGGCTACTTGATATTGTTCATAACTGTAAGCGATGTCTCTTAAAAAGGGAATGGAGATATAAGCTATCACTCCAATCACAATAGACAGTCCAAACCATTGAGAAAAACTAGCCACAAAGCCTAGATAGGCATTCAGCCCCCTACTCGCGTAGAGGTAACTCCCTCCCGCTCGAGGCATAGCCGAAGAAAGAATCGCATAGGCAAGTCCCGCAAATAGGGCAGGAACAGCTGCAAAAGCAAAAGCCCAAAGTACGTTGGGGCCAAGGTTGGGCACGCTCCGATGAATCATAAAAGGAACGACATTGATGGAGGCACCTACCATGGAAGATACTCCTGTGGCAATGACAGTGAACAATCCCATCTGCCGAATAAGTTTCGGTTTTAACCCCATTGGTGCTCCATTCTAAAATACTTTTACTAGGAATGTTAAAGATAAGAAAGGTAGACTGATTTTGTGACAAAGGGCAAGAACAGTGTTCAAGCTTAAAAGTTACTCACGTTTTTTGATAAAATGGATTATACCCTAGTCTTTTGAAAGTCCGATACTTGCGAACAACTCAATTGTTCCATGACCTGCATAAGTTGTTTTTTTAGCATTGCGGTAGTATGAGTCCCTCCTTTTTTTCCCAATGCAGAAACACCGTACATAAAAGTACGCCCCATAAAAGTGAACTCGGCTCCTTGCGCCAATACTCGGGCTACATCTGCTCCTCCACGAATGCCACTGTCCATCATAATTTTGATTTTATCGCGATACAGTGGAGCGATTGTCATTAAAGATTCAATTGTGGCCTGACCCACATCTACCTGGCGTCCCCCGTGATTGGAAATAATGACACCGTCCAACCCTAACTCACAAGCTTTTTCCACATCCTGGACAGACTCTGCACCTTTGAGGACCAATTTCCCCTTCCACAACGCTCGGAGTCTTTTGATTTTTTCTTCGTCCAAACGTCCCGAAAAAGTGGCATCCATAAATTTTGCCAATTGACTAAGATCTAAATTTTTAGGCATATAGGGTTTTAAGATTTCAAAATTGGGTTGTCCATTGATAAGCGTTTTTAATGCCCATTCGGGTCGCTTTAAAACCTGAATGACGTTACTCAAGCTCATTTTTGGAGGCATGGACAAGCCATTCTTAATATCGCGTGGTCGGTATCCAAAAGAGGGCACATCGGCGAGAATCACCAAGACTTCACATCCTGCAGCTTCAGCCCGTTTCAAAAGGTCGTGGGTTACTTCTTCCGCTGCGGGATGGTACAACTGAAACCAAGCGCGCCCTTCTGTAATTTCACAAATTCGTTCAATCGACGCCGTGGTAACTGTACTCAAAATAAAGGGAATGTTGTGGTCAAAAGCAGCTTGTGCTAGTATTTCAGGGGACTTTGGCCACATCAGCCCTTGAAGACCTACAGGAGAAATTCCAAACGGTGCGTCATAAGTATGACCAAAGAGCGAAGTTTTTAAATTAGGGGCTTGGTAAGGGACCAAATAATTCGGTTTGAGTTGGACCTCACGAATTTGATCTGTATTTCTTTTTAAATTCACCTCATCATTACATCCTCCATCCAAATATTCAAAAGCGAACTTAGGAATTTTGGCTTGTGCTTTCTTTCTGAGATCTGGTACGGAAGGATACCTACTATCCACAAAATGAATGTCGTTTTTCATCTTCTAGGAATTTTTGTGGATTTTGAAGGTGCGGTAGCCATATAGCGTCACCATACAAAAACAAAGTAAAGGTAAACTAAAGGAAGCATTTATTGCTTTTAAAGTTCCTAGGGTTCCAAAATCAATGATCCACCCCTGTAGTGGAGGCATCAGTGCGCCCCCTACAATAGCCATAACCAGCCCCGCAGCTCCCAATGAGATGTCCTCTTCTTCCAAATCTTCCAAGGCCACTCCGTAAATCGTGGGAAACATCAGAGACATGAATGCAGAGGTTGCCACAAGAAAATAAAGCCCAATGATGTTCTCAAAAAAGATGACCCCCAGCATGGAAAGTATTCCTCCTATCCCAAAGAGCATTAAGAGTTTTTTTGAGTTGATGAATTTCATCAAAAACGTACTTATAAATCGGCTACTCAAGAAAATTCCCATCGCAACGATATTGTAATTCTGGGCTGTTGCTTTTGAAATCCCCAAGGACCCAGCATACTGGATAATAAATGTCCAACACATAATTTGTGCTCCCACGGAAAACATTTGAGCCACGACACCCTCCCTGTAGATTGGTTTTTTTAGTAATCGTTTAAAGGTTTGACTTGCATTTGAAGTGCTGACAGTAGTCCCAAAATCTGGCATCTTCGTAAGTGCTATAAGGACAAACATTGCAATGACTACAAAACCTAATACGATGTAAGGGGTACTTATTAAACTGAGGTCTTGGGTTTTGATCACAGCTTTTTCTGCAAAATCTAACGAATCAAAAAGAAGGTTTCCGTCGGTATCTCGCTGGTCCGATTGTAAGTGGGAAAGGATAAAAGTAGAAGCAACAAACATGCCCAACAGAGAACCAAAGGGATTGAAGGCTTGTGCTAGGTTGAGTCTTCTTGTGGCTGTTTTGGGATCCCCCATGGCCATGATAAAAGGACTGGCGGTGGTTTCTAAAAAAGCCAAGCCAAAAGTCAAAACA
>CAXGYE010000181.1:0-3404 GCA_964013865.1 uncultured Flavobacteriaceae bacterium | reverse complement strand
AAGAGCGTTGCTCAAAAATCCTCAATTGCTGATTTTGGATGAAGCGACCTCCTCTCTGGACACCGAAGCAGAACAACAAGTGCAGCAAGCCTTAGAAAAATTAATGCAAAACAGGACTTCATTGGTCATCGCACATCGACTTTCCACCATTCAAAAGGCGGATCTTATTTTGGTCTTAAACAAAGGGACGATCGTTGCCTCTGGAACACATCAGGAATTGGTAAAAAACAGTAAACCGTATAAAAGCTGGGTACAAATCCAACAAATGAATTAAACTATTTATCTTGTAATTTGTCTACAGTAATACAATAAATGCGTTTAATTTGAAACAACAGTCTCTATTTGTTCATGCACTAAGGCATCCCAGTTCTAGGGAAGAAGCCTTTGCACGATTAGTATCGGAGTACAAAGAGCGCTTGTACTGGCACATTAGGAAGATTGTTTTGGATCATGATGATGCAAATGACGTGGTTCAAAACACTTTTATCAAAGTACATTTGAACATTGAAAACTTTAAAGAAAACAGTACGCTTTTCACCTGGATGTATCGGATCGCAACTAATGAAGCTTTAAATTTTATTACTAGTAAAGCAAAAAAAATGGGCTTGCAAAATCAAGAATGGGTAGAAGCCCTTGCAGACGGACTTGAGGCGGATTCCTATTTTGACGGGGATGAAGCAGCATTGCTCTTACAAAAGGAGGTTGCGAGACTCCCAGAAAAACAACGGATTGTTTTTAATATGAAATACTTTGACGGAATGAATTACGATGCCATTTCAGAAATCTTAGATACCAGCGTCGGGGCCTTAAAAGCTTCCTATCACCACGCTGTAAAAAAAATAAAAACCAAGCTGACCGATGAAGACCCGAAAAAATAACCCTTTTAAAGTACCCAAAGGGTATTTTGACACCCTAGAGGAAAACCTAGTGCAAAAAACCAAAGCGAATCACAATGCCTACGGACTTCAAACTCCAAAAGGCTATTTCGATCGATTAGAAAAGGAAATTCTTTATAAAACGCAAAAGAAAGATAAGAAGGTAGATAAAAATATCCGACGTATCTTAGTTACATCAGTGAGCATCGCTGCTTCTTTCCTATTTTTCTTTACAGTTTCAAGCCCATCAGAAACCTTAATCATTGAAAATAAAGAACAGGCTTTTGACGATTATATTGAAACTTATTATCTCGAAGAATTTAACAGTTATGAGCTTTTGACTCTACTAGAAGAAGGAGAGATTGAAACAAGTCTTACCTACAATTCAAAACCTTAAAATGAAAACCAAAACTCATTATTTACTACTTCTTTTAGTAGGCCTATTGATTTCAAATACGGTTTGGTCGCAAAAAGAAAAATCGCGTTTCGAGGAGCTCAAAGCCTGGAAGTTGAGTTATATTATTGAAAACACAGAGATGAACTCCGAAGAGCTGGAGGCGTACAAATGCATCTTTGAAGACTATGAAAATACCTATCATAACGAAATCTGGACTAAGGTCCGCCAGATGCGAAAAGCGTTGAGAAAGTCTATGGACACCCTCAACACTGCTTCCGCATCTGCTTACATATCTGAATTGGATGCTTTTGAAATCAAAGGATTAGAAATGAAACACGAACGCAATGAGAGGTTACTAAAAAAGATTCGACCTAAAAAAGTACTCAATATTTTATACCAGGAAAAGCGATTTGATCGAGAGTTGTTGAATCGCATAAAAAATAAATCCAAAAAGAGAAAATAAAAAGACCACCTTTGTCATTGCCAAACAAAAGAGATAAAGATGAAATTACACCACAATACAGCATTAGGTATTGTACAAGGTCTGGAACAAATTCTACAAGAAAAAAAAGCGTTGCGACCTACGCTCAATCAACTTTTAAAACAAAATCGAAAATGGGGTTCCCGAGACCGCCGATGGGTAGGTGAAGGAGTACTAGAAATTGTACGTTGGCAAAGAAAGTTTTCTGAAATGGGGTCGCTTGACCCAAAGTCAGAATCTTATTTTTGGAATTTGTTAGGTGTGTGGATTTTAAGCAAGGGTATCACCCTGCCGGAATGGGATCTATTTTCAGAGCTAGATTTGAAAAAAATAACTCTTGACCTCGACCCAAAAAGCACCCCAATAAAAATCCTTGAATCGCTCCCGGATTGGCTAGATGACCTAGGTATCAGAACATTTGGAGAAATCCTCTGGAAAAAAGAAATTCAAAGCTTGAACGCTACTGCTCCTCTAGTTTTAAGAGTAAATACTTTAAAAACAACCCCTGAAAAACTACACTCCTTTCTAAAGACAAAACACCAAATTGAAAGCACTTTCATCGCAGCGCTTCCCGAAGCTTTGGTACTCAGCAAACATCAAAAGCTAACCCATACGGACGCTTACAAAAAGGGTTGGTTTGAAATACAAGATGCCAATTCGCAACGGGTTGCCCATTTTGCTGATCCTAAGCCCGGAATGTCTGTCCTAGACGCTTGTGCAGGTGGTGGTGGAAAAACTCTTCACCTGGCTGCACTGATGCAAAATCAAGGTACAATTGTAGCAATGGACCCTTATGAAAAAAAAATAGAACAACTCGAAGCGCGCGTACAACGAAATGGAGTAACTATTGTACGTGTAGAAAATACGGATGACGATGCGTTTTTAAAACCTCAAAAGGAAACTGCAGATCTGGTTTTAATCGATGCTCCCTGTAGTGGTCTGGGCGTACTGCGCAGAAATCCTGCAGCGAAATGGCACATGACCCCAAAACGAATTGAAGAACTAATCCTTTTACAGCAAGAAATTTTACAAACCTGTGCTGGACAGGTTTCAAAAGGCGGATCACTCGTTTATGCGACCTGTTCCATCTTCCCCGAAGAAAACCAAAATCAGGTTCAAAACTTTTTAAATTCCGATTCAGGAAAGGACTTCCAATTGGAAAAGGAAGAAACGTTTTTGACACATACTACCCAGGGAGATGGGTTCTACATGGCAAAAATGGCAAAGTCATCCTGATGCGTTCCTTTTGTGAATAACTCCGAAACAACTTTGAACATTTCGAAGCGGCAAGAAGAGGAAAATCGTTCAGAAAAGCATTATTTTTGAGCTTTAAAACTGCACCGTATGCTCTTGTTTTTTGGCGATGTCACTACCAAGGTTTTTGTCGTTCAAACTACCACAACACTTAGCCCTGAAAACACAACAAAACTACAATGGCTTTTTGGCGATGCCCCTTTGCTCAGCGAAAAAGTTATAAAAGGTTCTTTTGTGGGTCCCAGATCCACAATGATTACTCCTTGGAGTACCAATGCAGTTGAAATCACACAAAACATGGGGATTCCTGGAATCCAGCGTATTGAAGAATACGTTTCCAAAGCTACGGTGGACCAAATAGACCCCATGCTGGTGGTAGAATTTAAAGAGCTGAACC
>CAXGYE010000180.1:0-3419 GCA_964013865.1 uncultured Flavobacteriaceae bacterium | reverse complement strand
GTGCTGTAGTCGTTGTTATTAATTTTAGATGCAGCTACATAGTAGTCATAGGCGTCGTTAGGCTGGCCTAGCTGAGCAAATGCATCTCCAATAGCTCCTTTAGAAAGGGCTCCTAGCAATACATCCTCTGAAGAAAATTGATCTAAATACTGAATCGCATTGGTGTAGTCTTTAAGGTTCAAATAAGCCATTCCAGCGCTGTAAGTCGCCAATTTTGCTGCAGGTGTTCCTTTGTAATTTGAGATGATGTCCAAAAAACCATACTTCCCCTCTCCTCCATTTAAAGCTCTTCGGTAGAGGGAGTCTCCGTTGACACTGTTTACTGCTAATTCAAAGTAATATTGCGCTTGATTTAGTTCGCTTATCGCTTCTTGGGCTTTAGGTTTAGAAACAAAGTTTTGATACCCTAAGTATCCCAAAACCCCCACGGCAACAACTCCAATTACGGCTAGAATAACGTTTTGGTACTTGACAACCCATTCTTCAGTTCTAGAAGCCGTCGTATCTAAAGTCTCAAATACTTCAGCTGTTGTACTTTCTTCGATTACCTCTGTTTGCTTCGAAGGAGCGATTGACTTTTTTGCACCGCGTTTTTTGTATGTTGCCATTGTAAATTTATTAAGCGCCCAAAATTAGTCTTTTTATTCTAATTCAAAAAACCCTACGCTAGCTTCTAACTTATTATTTTTGTGTTCTATGTATTTAAAACAACTTACCCTTACTCAATACAAGAACATCCGTTCCAAAACATTTGATTTTAATCCTAAAATAAATTGTTTTGTAGGGGATAACGGCAAAGGAAAATCAAACCTTCTCGATGCCATTTACCATCTCGCGTTTGGGAAGAGTTACTTTAATCCCATCGCTTCACAAAACATTCAGTTGGGGGAAGACTTTTTTGTCATTGAGGGACGCTATGAAAGGGAGAAACGAGAAGAAAAAATTGTTTGTTCGCTTAAAAAAGGACAAAAAAAAGTGATGAAACGCAACGGTAAGGTCTATGAAAAGTTATCCGATCATATTGGACTCATCCCAACGGTCATCATTTCGCCAGCGGATCGAGACCTGATTGCTGAGGGAAGCAGCAACCGAAGAAAATTTATGGATGGAGTCATCGGACAAACGGATGCATTATTTCTACAGAATTTAATTGATTATAATAAAATTCTCTCACAGCGGAATGCTTTACTCAAGTTTTTTGCGCTAAACAACACTTTTGATCCCGATACCTTAGCGGTTTACAATGATCAACTCTCCCAGCGCAGCACCGCACTTTATGAGAAACGAAAGGCATTTATGGAAACGTTCATTCCTGTTTTCAACACACGTTATAAGGATATTAGCAAAGGAAAGGAACAAGTTGATTTGGAATACGAGAGCCAATTGCATGAAAATTCGCACGAAGCACTTCTCGAAAGTAATTTAGATAAAGATAAAGTTCTTCAATATACCTCTTCTGGGATACATAAAGACGACATTAACTTTCTCTTGGAAGATCAACCCATCAAAAAATTTGGAAGCCAAGGACAACAAAAAACATTTTTAATCGCATTGAAACTCGCCCAATTCGATTTTCTAAAAAAGCAAACTGGGGGAGCGCCCATACTTCTTTTAGATGATGCGTTCGACAAGCTGGATCAAAAAAGAGTGACTCAAATCATTTCTTTGGTCGATCAAAACGACTTTGGTCAAATTTTCCTTACAGACACCCACGAAGAACGAACACTCGATGCCTTACACTCACTAAAATCAAGTTATGAACTATTTAAACTTTAAAACCCTTCGAAACCTTCTAGGAATCGGGATTTGTTTGTTTCTGTTGAGTTGTTCCCCTACAAGTGAAATTCAAATTGAGCATCTTGCTGGCTATTGGGAAATTGAATTCATAAGCCAGAAAGGAGAAAAATTTGTGCCTAAAACCAGCTCGCCACTTTACGATCATTACCAGATCAATTATCCGGAGGGAATTCTAAAAAAAGTTGCTCCCCGTTTCGATGGGAGTTTTGTTTCTTCCGAAGATGCCACCCCATTTCAAATTGAAAAACTCGATAAAAACTACTACCTTAGATTTCAATCCCGTTGGGACGAATGGTCTCGGAAAATCAGCTTTTTAGACAGTCAAAAGTTGATTCTTGAAAACAATGACAGGACTTTTAATTACAAACGTCCGTGAGCTAAACCTTTCTATGAAAAACGCAAATAATAAATTTGGAACCAAGCCCTTAAAAGAGGTTTTGAAAGAGGTTGTAGCCCAGAGACCGCTTCAAAAAGGTGTACAAAATGTTCGTATTTGTAATTCTTGGGAAGAGGTTATGGGTACACACATCAAGCAATATACTGAACAGGTTCGATTTTCCCACAAGATCTTGTACGTAAGCCTGCGTTCTGCACCTTTAAGAACGGAACTAAGCTATCAACTGGAAATGATTAAGGAGCGCCTAAACGACTATTTAGGAGAACCGTTTATCCGAAAGGTTGTATTGAATTAGAAACGTTCGCGCCCTGCGAAGTGAAACGCAGCTTCAATCTCAGCATTTTCATCACTATCCGAACCGTGCACTGCATTTTCTCCGATGGAGGTCGCATACAACTTACGAAGGGTTCCTTCTGCCGCTTCTGCTGGATTTGTAGCACCGATTAGGGTTCTGAAATCACTTACCGCATTTTCTTTTTCTAAAACAGCAGCTACGATGGGTCCTCTAGACATAAAAGCGACTAACTCACCGAAAAAGGGACGTTCTTGGTGTACTTCGTAAAACCGTTCCGCATCGTTTTTTGAGAGTTGGGTAAGTTTTAAAGCTTTAATTTGAAATCCTGCAGCGGTTACTTTTTCAAGTATACCACCGATGTGCCTGTTTTCAACTGCGTCAGGCTTTATCATCATGAGTGTAGTGTGCGCCATTTTTTTTTGGCGAAAATACTAAATGTTATTAAATGCCACCTGCTTCAAAGAGGAAAGATTTTGAACCCACTTAAAAATCCAATCCGCTTCGGGACTACTGTTTCTAAAATAGTATCTTTGTCGTGATATGGAAAAGAGCTTTATAACAGGTTTAAAAAAGTATTTAGAAACCCCTAAAAAAATTGTAATTCTCCCGCATAGAAATGCAGACGGAGATGCGTTGGGGAGTACCTTGGCCTGGTGTCACTTTCTCTGTCAAAAAGGGCATAAAGCGGTGGTTATTTCACCCAATGACTACCCTGATTTTTTAAAGTGGCTTCCCGGAGAAGGTGAAATTTTAAAGCAGAATCAGAAGCCTTTAGAAGTACGAGAAAAAATTCACGAAGCCGACTTGATTTTTACTCTAGACTTCAACGCATTGGGTCGAGTTCAAGAACTTACCGATTTGATCCGTAAAGCTCCTGGAGAGAAAATCATGATTGATCATCATGAAGCGCCTGAATCCTATGCTTCATTA
>CAXGYE010000179.1:0-3513 GCA_964013865.1 uncultured Flavobacteriaceae bacterium | reverse complement strand
GACCTCCGGGTTATGAATCCGACGCTCTAACCGGCTGAGCTACCTCGCCATTTTGGTGGGCAAATATAAAAACATAATTCACCAGTAGCAACCCCTTTGAAAATATTTTAAAATAAATACGCTTCTTATTGATTTTTCAATATATTGGCAACTTGAATATTTAGAAATGAGTGACAAAAAAAGTTTTTCGATTGAATACGACTTTCATGCATCTAAACAGATGTTGTTTCAGTATTTATCGACACCCTCTGGGCTTGGAGAATGGTTTGCTGACAATGTAAACTCAAGAGGAGAAAATTTTACCTTTATCTGGGACGACTCTGAGGAAAACGCCAAGCTTATCCAGAAAAAAAATAATGAACGTGCCCGTTTTCAGTGGGAAGAAGACGAAGAAGAAGACAACCCCTATTATTTTGAATTTAAAATTCAGGTGGACGACATCACCAATGATGTTTCGCTTATTGTAACTGATTTTGCTGAAGAAGACGAGATGGAAGAAGCTAAAATGCTTTGGAATAATCTCATCTCTAGTTTGAAACAAATTTTAGGTTCGAGTTAATTCCTATTTATGTACAATTGTAATGGAGCTCTTGTTTCTGACTTGAACCAAGTAGATCAAGACCTTCTTCACAGCTTCACTACCAACTTTTCTCTATTTGAAAAAGTGCGCCTCTCCAAGGGTAGAATCCTTTTTTGGGAAAACCATTATTTCCGCATGATTTCTAGTTTACGCAGGTATCGCTTTGGTATTCCTATGCACTACACCATGGAGTTTCTCAAAGAAGAACTTCTAAAACTTCACGCCCAGCAAAACACAACAGCCGAAAATGCCCTTTTTCAATTTCAATTTTTTAGCACTAAAGGAAATACTCAATTCATCATCAGCTCTAAAGAAGCTCACCCAATCGGGCTTCAAACTCAAACCTACAGCGTAGATCTTTACAAAGAAGCTTTCATCACCTCAGGAAATTTATCCAACTTATCTAGCACCAACAGGGGTTTGCGAATTATGGCCAAACGCTATGCAGAAGAAAATGGGCTGCAGGATGTAGTTCTACTTAACGAACAAAAGCATCTTGTAGAAACCTTAAAAGGAACCCTTTATTTAGTGCAAAACAATCATTTGAGTACTCCAAAACTGGAATCGGGTTGTCAAGACTTTGCCCTGCGAACTGCATTCCACCATTGGTTGGAAAACGAACAAAGTTCATACGATTTGGTTGAGGAAGACCTAAATCCTTTTGCGCTACAACAATCTGAAACTCTTTTTGTTCTTTCATTGGAACTAGGGTTCCTATGCATCTCCGATTATCGTAAGACAATTTATCCACATGAAAAAATCAAGACTTTATTTGCTTCTTTTGATTCTGGCTTGACCCTTAGTTGAATCTAGGATTTTCAGGCGCATTTGACCAAAGTAAGTAGGTTCCCCCAAGGGAGGTCATACACACTTGCCACATCTTGTCAGTGGGCATTTTAACCAATTCTAACGGAGATTTTACAGTAAAAGGCTCCCAAGATTTTTCTTCTAGCTCTGCCTCCAATTGTCCTTCACCCCAACCACTGTAACCTAGAAAAAAACGAATGTTTTCCTCATTCAATATTCCTGTTTCCATCAGCTGAGTGACTTCTTCAAAGTCTCCATTCCAATACAACGAATCCGAAATCGGAATACTTTTCGAAATTTGATTTCCTAAGGTATGTATGTAAAATAAATTATCCGGTTCTACGGGACCTCCAAAATAAAGTGGCTGTTTGGAAGTTATACCATCCATAACCTCGTCCAAAGAATATTCCAATTTTTTATTGAGTATGAAACCGATACTCCCTGAATCGTTTTGATTTACCAATAAAACTACAGCGCGGTTAAAGTTTACATCACCCATAACGGAGGGAGTAGCGACAAGTAGTGTTCCTATATTCATACTAATAAATATAAAAAAAGCTCCACAAGGGAGCTTTTCTTTTTATGCTTTTTAAGAAGCTTAGTTTACTGTACTTGATAATTCAGCACCTGCTTTGAACTTCACCACATTTTTAGCTGCAATTTTGATAGTAGCTCCAGTTTGAGGATTTCTTCCATCTCGAGCTGCTCTTTTAGAAACAGACCAAGAACCAAATCCTACTAGAGAAACACGTCCTCCTTTTTTTAGTGTACCTGAAACACTACCTAAAAGAGATTCAAGTGCTTTTTTTGCTGCTGCTTTTGAAATGCCAGCATCAGCCGCCATTGCGTCAATTAATTCTGTTTTGTTCATAATTTTAAATTAAATGTTATTTAACAAATTTATAGGGAATTTTCATCGAGCCTTAAAAAACCTAGGGAAATCCGCTGTTTTGTTAATAAATTAGGGGTTTTGTTGATAAGGATGGGGGAGTTTTTATAAAATACAGGCATCTGGAGCAAAATTATAGCCATTTAACAGGGCTTTTGCAGGCATTCGCTTTTTATTGGGTAGTTGAATTTCAAGACAATTAAGGAAGCCCTGAGTATGAGCGATTAAAATTTGGTTTTCTTGAATAATGACTTTCTTCGGAGTATAATTATGTGAAACGGGGAGAATCTGTGCCTTATAGATTTTAATACGTACTGATTTACCCTTGTTTTCAAAAACCGACCATGCTCCAGGATAAGGACTCAAACCACGTACTTGGTTTGCAATACGCTCCAAGGGTGCTGTCCAATCCAATTCGGTATTTTCCGGGGTGAGTTTCGGGGCGTCCTTTTCATTTCCTTTAAATTGCTGCTTTCTTGGGATCAAGTCACTTGTGGAAATGTCTTTTAAGGTTTCTACAATCAAGGGGGCTCCCAACCGAAGTAATTTATCGTGTAAGATCCCTGCATCGTCTGCAGGAGCAATTTCAATTTCTCTTTGCTGCAAGATTGCCCCAGTATCTATTTGCTCATTGATCAAAAAAGTTGTGACCCCAGTTTTGGGTTCTCCTTCCATCAAAACCCAATTGATGGGTGCTGCACCTCTGTAATTTGGCAAAAGAGAGGCGTGCAAATTGATTGTCCCCAGCTTGGGTAGTTCCCAAACCACTTTAGGTAACATTCGAAATGCAACTACGATCTGGACGTCTGCCTCGAACGATTTTAATTTAGTGATAAACTCAGGATCTTTCAGATTTGTGGGCTGCAAAAGGGGCAGTCCCTTTGCTGTTGCCAAAGATTTTACCGCGGAAATACGGACTTCCTTTCCACGCCCTGCTTTACGGTCCGGAGCAGTAACTACTCCCTGTACTGGAAAACCTGCTTCTAGCAGAGTCTCTAAACAATACCGAGCAAACTCAGGTGTTCCAAAAAACACAAGAGAAGGAAGCTTTTTTTCGCTATTCATGGATCCAATAGTATTGCTGCGATTCGTTTTCTTTGATGTATTCTAAATCTAACCACATACTCAAATAAGGTTGTAAAGCCTGTGGTTCAAAATACAACTTTTGTTTGATGTCTTGCAGAGAGTGGGGTGCTGTTTTTAAAAGGGTTTTGATTTTGTTCTCAAAATCATTCTC
>CAXGYE010000178.1:0-3521 GCA_964013865.1 uncultured Flavobacteriaceae bacterium | reverse complement strand
ATTGGCACTCATAAAGGCCTTCTCATTCCAAATGGCAAGTGCGAGTAAGATGCCGTAGATGGGTTCTAAGTTGATCACCATCATGATGGTAAATGAAGACAAATGCTTCATTACCCGTATGGACATATTAAAAGCAAAAGAAGTTCCTACCAACCCTAAAAGCAGGAGCCACAGCCAATCCCAACCCACCAAGGTAAACGCTTCAGCCGTTAGCTGACCCGTTAAATAAGCAACCCCAATACCCATCAAACTCCCAATGACTAACTCGTAAAAAGATAAGGTAATGGGTCGGGCGCTTTTCACCATGTGTCCGTTTAGCATGGTAAAGAGTGCGGAAAGAAAGGCAGACAATAAGGCTACCGAAATACCAATTAGGTGTTCAAACTCAGCTTGGTAAATAATCCCAATACCCACCGCTGTCAGGACTCCAAAAAAAACCTCGTATCCCAAGAGTTTTCTTCTGCTGAAAATAGGATCCAAGAGGGCTGTTATCAGTGCTCCAGTTGCCATCATGCTTAAGGCTAAAGAAACACCCGCCACTTTTATAGCGTAAAAAAAAGTAACCCAATGGGTGCCAATGATAATCCCTCCTAAAAAAACCTTTCCCCACATGGCCCGATTCAAACGAAAATAAGTGGGATGAAATAGTGCAAAAAATACGGCTAAACCCAGTGACGCAATAACCATACGATAAATCACCAAGGGCAACGCTTTAACTGAAATTAGAGCACCCAAGACCGAGGCAAATCCGAAGATAAAGACCAAAAAATGAAATATCAAAAGGTTTTTGCTTCTATCGCTTCGCATGTCTCAATAAAAAGAAAGCCAAAATTCCAAAGAGAATTAAAGGCAACCAAGCAGCTAGAAAAGGGGGAAATGTAGATTTGCTTACCAAAACACCAAATATTTTATCAAAAAAAATAAAGAGAAAACCCAAAGCAATTCCAAATGCGAGATTGACTCCCATACCACCACGTCTTTTAAATGAGGAAACGGCCACAGCTATCAAGGTCAAAATAAAAGCGGATATGGGTATACTCCAACGTTTGTGACGAACCAATAGGTGACTGTTAATTAAGGAAGAACCCCGCACTTTTTCGTCTTCAATAAATTGATTGAGTTCCGAAAAAGTCAAAGTTTCAGCAATGTAATTTACAGGAGCTAAATCTGTTATTTCAAAATCAAATATGGTGTCTTTACGCATTTCCACCTCAAAGCGTTCCTCATCACCCAAGAAGATTCTTTTTTTGTAATTAGACAACCTAAAAATGCTGTCTTTTTCAATCCATCGAATCCTTCGTGCGCTGATTTTAAATTTTAACGTATTGCCCGTGAAGTGTTCCAAAGTAAAATTAGAAGCCTGCTTTCGTATAGGATCGTAATCATTGACATAAATGTATTCGTTGTCATTAATTTGCTGAAATACTTTATCCGTATCGCGTGCTTCTTTTTTGACCAAGTATTTATAGCGGAAATCATTAAAACCTTGGTTGGATTTAGGGACAATAAACATCCCTGCAAAAAAGGCAAATACAGCGATAAAGCTAGCTCCCAACAAAAAGGGGCGCAGGTAACGGAAAAATGAAATTCCAGAACTTAAAATGGCGATGACCTCGGTATTGTTTGCCAATTTTGAAGTAAACCAGATCACCGAAAGAAAAAGAAAAATTGGGAAAAGTAGGTTAGCAAAATACCAAGTGAAATCAATATAATATTCGAATATACTTTCTAGCGGCACCTCCTTTTCTTTTAACTTATCCACTTTCTCGGCCAGATCCACCATGATTCCTATGGGGATAAACAACAAAAGCATCACCGAAAAGGTACCGATATATCGCTTAATTATGTAAAAATCAATCAATTTCATTTACAACCTTACTTGCATTTGACGTACCATTTTTTCTTTCCAAGGTCCGAAGCTCCCCTCTAAGATATGTTTTCTTGCTTCACGAACCAACCAGAGATAAAAACTTAAGTTGTGAAGGGTTGCGATCTGTTTTCCCAACATTTCGTTGACTGTAAACAAATGTCTTACATAGGCTTTTGTGTATTCTAAATCTACAAAGCAATAGCCTGTAGGATCGATGGGTGAAAAATCATTTTCCCATTTTTTATTTTTGATGTTTAAGGTTCCTTCTGCTGTAAAGAGCATTCCGTTTCGAGCGTTTCTAGTAGGAAGCACACAATCAAACATGTCCACGCCCAACGCAATATTTTCCAATAAATTGATGGGTGTTCCCACTCCCATCAAATAACGGGGTTTGTCCTGGGGTAAAATACTACAGACCGCATCGGTCATGGCATACATTTCCTCTGCGGGTTCTCCCACGGAAAGTCCTCCAATGGCATTCCCAGGGGCTTCTTGCGCTGCTATAAAATGAGCAGAAGCTTTTCTGAGGTCGGTATAGACACTACCCTGGACAATGGGAAACAACGTCTGGGGGTAATCGTACAATTGAGGCAATTCTTGATCCGCCGCTATGCATCGGGTTAACCATCTATGGGTTCGCTCCATGGAGTTTTTGGCGTAGTTGTAATCACAAGGATACGGGGTACATTCATCAAAAGCCATGATAATGTCTGCACCGATAGAACGCTGAATCTCAATGGCACGTTCGGGGGTAAACACATGATAGGATCCGTCGATATGGGACTTAAATTTCACCCCCTCCTCTTTTATTTTTCGGTTGGCGGAAAGGGAATAAACTTGATATCCGCCAGAATCGGTTAACAAAGGGCGGTCCCACCCCATAAACTGATGTAAGCCTCCTGCCTGTTCCATGATAGCTGTTCCGGGACGCAGATACAAATGATACGTATTTCCAAGAATGATATCTGGATTAATATCGTTTTTCAGTTCTCGCTGATGGATTCCTTTCACCGTAGCGGCAGTTCCTACAGGCATAAAAATAGGAGTTTGAATAGACCCGTGCGCTGTAGTGAGTGTTCCAGCACGTGCTCCAGTTTGGGTGTCAGTAGCTAAAAGATTGAATTCCATTGGTTGCAAATATAGTACTCTACTCAGTAAAATCGAGGAGATTTACATTGTTAATTACTCGGTATAAAAACCCTGTAAAATTTGAATTAAGACCTTTGATAATGCTTTGACTTCCGTTACTTTTGGAGCATTAAATAAAATCGAATGCCAGACATCCAAACTCTTGAAAAAACAACCCTTCAAGTACGCCGAGACATCCTGCGTATGGTTCACAAAGTAAATTCGGGTCATCCCGGTGGTTCTTTGGGCTGTACCGAGTTTTTTGTCGCTTTGTACTTTGAAATCATGGATTTTTCACTTCCTTTTTCCATGGATGGAAAAAATGAAGACGTTTTCTTTTTATCCAACGGTCATATCTCTCCAGTGTTTTACAGTGTTCTTTCTAGACGGGGCTTTTTTCCTGTTGACGAACTTAATACGTTCCGATTGATCAATTCCAGACTCCAAGGGCATCCCACCACACATGAAGGGCTTCCCGGGGTTCGTATCGCATCGGGGTCTTTAGGGCAAGGTTTATCCGTCG
>CAXGYE010000177.1:0-3537 GCA_964013865.1 uncultured Flavobacteriaceae bacterium | reverse complement strand
AAAAATAGGTGGTAAGATTCCTAAAGGCGTATTACTGGTAGGGCCTCCGGGTACTGGTAAAACTCTATTAGCAAGAGCCATTGCAGGCGAAGCTAAAGTGCCATTTTTCTCAATTTCAGGTTCTGATTTTGTGGAGATGTTTGTCGGTGTGGGAGCTTCTAGAGTGCGAGACCTCTTCAAACAAGCCAAAGACAAATCCCCATCCATCATTTTTATCGATGAGATTGATGCCATAGGGAGAGCGCGTGGGAAAAGTAATATTACGGGCTCTAATGACGAGCGCGAAAACACCCTGAACCAATTGCTCACAGAAATGGATGGTTTTGGTACCAATACCAATGTAATTGTGATTGCAGCTACCAACCGAGCGGATGTATTGGATAAAGCCTTAATGCGAGCAGGGCGCTTTGACCGACAAATTTATGTCGATCTACCCGATCTAAATGAGCGTAAAGAAATTTTCAAAGTACATCTAAAACCCCTCAAAACAATTAAAACTTTAGATGTTGACTTTTTGGCAAAGCAAACCCCTGGATTTTCTGGGGCCGATATTGCTAATGTATGTAATGAGTCTGCATTGATTGCTGCGAGAAAAAATAAAAAATCTGTCGGGAAACAAGATTTCCTCGATGCAGTAGATCGAATAGTAGGAGGATTAGAAAAGAAAAATAAAATCATTACTCCAGAAGAAAAAGAAACCATTGCATATCACGAGGCAGGCCATGCCATAGTAAGTTGGTTGTTGGAACACGCAGCTCCTTTAGTAAAAGTGACTATTGTACCCAGAGGACAATCCTTGGGTGCTGCATGGTATTTACCCGAAGAACGACAAATCGTGAGAACAGAACAAATGTTGGACGAAATGTGTGCTGCCTTAGGGGGGCGTGCAGCTGAAAAAATTATTTTTAATAAAATTTCCACTGGAGCCCTCAGCGATTTGGAGAAGGTGACACGACAAGCCAAAGCAATGGTCTCCATTTACGGTTTGAATGACGCCCTCGGAAACATTACCTATTACGATTCTTCAGGACAAACGGATTATAATTTTTCAAAGCCATACTCAGAGCAGACGGCACAGGTCATTGACAAGGAAATATCAAAAATCATTGAGAAGCAATACGACCGTGCGATTGACTTACTCAAAAACTCCAAAGAAAAATTGAAGCAGCTCGCAGACAGACTTTTAGAAAAAGAAGTTATTTTTAAAGATGATTTGGAAAATATCTTAGGGAAAAGACCCTATAAAACAAACAATGAAAAGATAGAAGAAGCAAAGGCGCTGAAGCAAAAAAAATGAATTAGAACTCATGGGACTATGGAAAAAACTTTTTGGTAAATCGCCTTCAAAAAAGTCAGAAAAAAGTCCCTATCTCCCCAAAACTGAAGAATCTTTGGATATCCTTTTTACCAAACGTTTTACTTCTACTGGGGGCTTCTTTTTATACAATGATTCTCTAGAGCTACTCCTTTCCAACTTTAACAACATCTGTATTGAAAACGACTTTGAAAAAAGCGAGGTTCTATGCCTGAAGCCAAAACTTGCTCACGCATTTCAAGTTTCCTGTATCGAAAATCCTTCGTTAACACTCAATAATTATAAAGCACTTCTGATTAATTGTGAATACTTAATTAGCAATACAGGGAAAATTTTGTTAAGCAACCAACAAATTCATCACTTTAAACTCAATGAGCTTCCAAAAACACTCATCGTCACTGCGAATATAAAACAACTCACAAGAGATGTGAGCGAAGGAATGACACTGCTAAAAAACAAATACAAAAACACCATCCCTACCAATATTACTACACTCAAAACTAAACCACGGCCTGCGGAGGATAAAAAAAATCTAACCTCTACGGGTAACACAAAAAACATATATTTGTTACTAAAGGATTTTTAGGTTTTAAATGGATCTACACACCGAGCAGGTCCCGTAAAAGAGAATCATGACAGTAAACTTCACGCCCCACCTAGGGTACTTATTTGAAGTACAAACGATAACAATGAATCGATGAAAGATTTGACTATTCGAAGTGTCTCGGGACTCTTGTACGTGGCTTTAGTTCTTTCTTCAGCCTTGTACTCAGACCTCAGTTTTATCTTGATTGTTTTCCTCTTTTCGGCCCTAGCGCTCTTTGAGTTCCAAAAGCTCATCGACTATAAAAGCCCCGTCCCTTTTCTCCTTTTTGGCGTTATTGTATATCAATTTTACAATCAAAAATTAGACCCTTACTTCCACCTCAGCTTAATAGGACTCTGCGTAGGAGTTCATCTGCTTTTGACTTATTTTCTTTTCTCAAATAAAAAAATTCAGTTATTACCCCTTCAAAAAACAGGACTCACACTTTTTTACTTAGTTGCTTCAGGCTATGTTATTATCGCAACTTCCTCTCTAGGATCTACTGTAGAAAATGGAATTTCAATAAGTATGTACGTGTTGATCTGGGTCAACAACAGTTTTGCTTATCTCGTTGGAAGACGTTGGGGCAAAAAACTTCTTTTTCCCTCTGTATCACCAAAAAAAACATGGGAAGGATTTTGGGGAGGAGCCCTAGCCTGTGTAGTGAGTAGTTTTTTTCTTATCCCCTATCATCCCACCTTTCCTGTTTGGACGTTCCCCACTTTAGCAGGTATTACGGCAGTAGCTGCCACTGTTGGAGATTTGATTCAATCTAAATTCAAACGCCAAGCCAAGGTCAAAGACAGTGGATCACTTATTCCTGGACACGGTGGTTTTTATGATCGGATGGACAGTGTCTTATTCACCGCTCCATTTATTTATTTATTTTTAATGTTTATTCGCTATGTTTCATAAAGAAGGATATCAAATTATCATGACCTCATTTGTAATTGCTGCTGCAATTGCACTTGGAGCTGAATATAAATTGGAAGACCAATATATCTTGAAAATGGTACTCCAACTTTTTGCTCTCATTCAGTTAGTACTCGTATTGCAGTTTTTTCGAAATCCAAAGCGAGAAACGCCCATCAATGAAAATCATCTTATTGCACCTGTAGATGGAAAAGTTGTAATCATTCAAGAAGTTTTTGAAAAGGAATATTTCAAGGACCAACGGTTGCAGGTATCTATTTTTATGTCTCCTTTAAATGTCCATGTGACTCGATACACCATGAGCGGTACAGTGAAATTCAGCAAATACCATCCGGGCAAATATTTAGTGGCTTGGCATCCGAAATCTTCCGAACTCAATGAAAGGACTACCATAGTGCTCGAAAACGAGAACTTCGGAGAAATCCTTTACAGACAAATCGCGGGCGCAGTGGCACGGCGTATTGTAAATTATGCAGAAGTAGGTGATTCTGTAGCACAAGGTGAAGATGCGGGATTTATCAAATTTGGATCGCGAGTAGATTTGTTTTTACCTCTAGACACCCCATTGGATATAGCGTTAAACGACATCGTAAAAGGCGGTGTTCAAACTATAGCCCACAAAGCCTAAAGCGACGAAAGGCTTTTTTCTAGAAGCTCGATTTTTTCTTTGGCATCTGCTACTTTTTTTCTTTCGTTTGCAATT
>CAXGYE010000176.1:0-3575 GCA_964013865.1 uncultured Flavobacteriaceae bacterium | reverse complement strand
CTTTTGAAACGGAATGGGCTTTTGCCATTTTCACAAATTCATTTAAGGGTTTGTGTGCAAGAAAAGCACCTTGGCGGAAGGTGACATTCATCTTGTCCAATAAGACCAGATCGAATTGTTTTTCTAATTCTTGGATAAATCGGACCGAGGTATCAATAGAGCAACCGCTCGCTTGGACTGATTCCTGATTGACCCCCAGAACAATAAAACGATTGTAAGGTAAATCAAAAGCAGCTTTTAAAGTTTGATTGTGTGCTGTCCATTGGGACAAAAACTGGTTTAAAGCGTCTTGTAAGGCAGTATTTTCCTTTTCTGAAAAAGGACGATGTGCAGGATAAATCCAGACCCGTGCTTCATCGGGGAGCGTTTCAAAGGGAACCGTCATGGCTATAAATCGTTAGCGTTCGCAATCAATTCTGCAATATCCATAATTTGAATTTTACCTTCTTGCTGCTTATTTTTCACTCCATCGGTCATCATGGTATTGCAAAAAGGACACGCGGCTGCTATAATATCAGGTTGGATTTCTAGCGCTTCCTCTGTTCGTTCAATATTGACTTCTTTATCCCCTTTTTCAGCATCTTTAAACATTTGGGCTCCTCCCGCTCCGCAGCACAAACCTTTGGACTTACACGATTTCATTTCAACCAGTTCTGCGTCTAGTTTTTTTATTAAATCGCGTGGCGCTTCGTAAATGTTATTTGCACGTCCTAAATAGCAAGGATCGTGGTAGGTAATCCGTTTTCCTTTAAAGGTCCCCCCTTCTACTTGCAATGCTCCTGTTTTCATTAGGTCTTTTAAAAACTGGGTGTGATGCATTACTTTGTAGTGTCCTCCTAATTCGGGATATTCGTTTTTCAGTGTATTGAAACAATGAGGACAAGTAGTCACAATTTGCGTCACCCCATATTGATTTAAGGTACTGATGTTTTGAAGGGCTTGCATTTGAAATAAAAACTCATTCCCAGCGCGTTTTGCGGGATCGCCCGTACAGGTTTCTTCAGTTCCCAATACAGCAAAATCGGTTTGGGTTTCAATCAAGACTTTGGCAAAGGCCTTGGTTATTTTTTTTGCCCGGTCGTCAAAACTCCCAGCACAACCTACCCAAAAGACTACAGTTGCCTTTTTTCCTTCTGCAGCAAGCTCCGCTAATGTAGGGATGTTTAGTTTCATCGGTTATTTTTGAGATTGACCGTCGTCAAATACTTCTATGGTTACCTCCTTTTCGATTAAATCGGTAAACTTACCGTTGTACCGTGTTGCCTTAACCAAATGATTATCAATCCAATGGTAATTTCCTCCGCGCGGTTTCCCCATCAGTAAACTATGGTATTTGAATCCATTGTCCCTAAGCCAGATTTCGGTTACTTTTCTATGTGCTTCTACACGAGAGGTAAAAAAACAAATTAAATGTCCTTCGTCATACCACTTGTTTAGTGTTTCTAAGGCATCGGGATATAACTTTGCAGTAGCCATACGTTCGGGTTCCTCATTGGGAATATCATCGCAGATGGTCCCATCAATATCGATTAGATAATTTTTAATTCCCCCGGGTAGAACAGGGCTAATCAATTCCCCATCTTCTACTTTTTTGTGTAAATAACTTTCTGCTTCTTCGCGTTGCATTTTGATTGATTTAAGTTAAGTGTCATTTGCCCATTGCAAACGATCTTGATTACTAAATGGCCAGGGCGCACCATTGTTTTCGATATTCGACATCATCGCATTGAGTGCTGCAGGTGCTGCGGACTCTTCTAACGTCAGGTATTGCCTCATATCCATGATGATGGACAAGGGGTCAATCGCTATGGGGCACGCCTCCACACAGGCATTGCACGAGGTGCAGGCCCAAAGTTCTTCTGGACTGATGTAGTCATGGAGCAGCTGCTTCTCATCGGCTATAAAGTGCCCTTTATTTGCATTTATATTTTCCCCTACTTCCTCCAATCGATCACGAGTTTTCATCATGATGGCACGTGGAGATAATTTTTTTCCAGTTACATTCGCTGGACATACACTGCTACACCTTCCACATTCGGTGCAACTGTAGGCATTCATCAATTGTACCCAATTCAAGTCAAAAACATCGGTAGCTCCAAATTTTTCGGGAGGAGTTTCCCCGTTATCCTCTGAAACTGTCTCAGGGTTTAGCATGAGTTGAACTTCCCTTTTTATATGTGGGTTAACCTCAAATTTTCCTTTTTCCTCCAAATTTGCATAATACGTATTAGGAAAAGCTAGGAGTATATGTAAGTGCTTCGAATAGTAGAGGTAGTTCAAAAAGATCAAAATTCCAGCTATATGAGTCCACCAAAAACTACGTTCTAAAAGCAGCAGCGTTTCCACAGAAAAATCAGCAAAGAGGGGTAGTAAATACTGTGAAATGGGAAAACTACCTGCTTTCGTGTACGATTCAATATTTGCCTGTTGCAATAAGGAATCTGTTGCATTCATAGACAAAAACAACACCATTAGCACCACTTCAAAATAAAGAATGAAATCCGCATCTTTTTTAGGCCACCCCCTCATTTCTGGCTTCCAAAAGCGTTTAATTTTCATCACATTGCGGCGTGACCAAAATATGACTACCGTAACCAAAACCAAGAGAGCCAATACTTCAAAGGAAGCGATCAAAAAATTATATAGACTACTTCCTAAAAGAGGAGCAAATATTCGATGTGCTCCTGTAAGCCCATCTACTATAATTTCTAGCAATTCAATATTGATTAGAATAAAGCCTACATAAACTAGTAAATGAAGTGCTCCTGCTATGGGGCGGGAAACCATCTTGGACTGCCCAAAAGCAACCCGCAACATGTATTTCACACGCAACTTGGGACGGTCGTTTCGGTCTACGTCTTTACCAATTTTTATATTTCTAGAAATTCGGTTAAAATTACGAGTAAAGAGTCCAACCGCTGCAGCTAAAAGAAAGAAAAAAATGAGATTTGGCAGGTAGGCCATAGGGTTTATTCTTTCTGGTTAGATTTATCTTTTCGTCCAAAAATCGAAAAATGAATATAACGCTTAGGATGTTCTTTCAAATCTGTTAGGAGCGCATCCAATGATTCAGATGAGGTCACTAAATTATCGTAAAGGGCTTTATCGTTAAGCAATTGTCCTGCAGAACCTTCACCAGACTCCAATCCGTCAATTATTTTCTTGAGTTGGGCAGAAGTTGCTTCAAAATTTTTAACTGTACTAACTAAAGGCATTTGATTGAGAGAGTCAGTCAGTTGCGTCAAATTTTGCGTAGCGTTATCCAAGTTATTGAGGGTACTCGCAAATCCTTTTTCATTGGCTTCGAGGATGCGATTGACACTAGAAGAAAGTGCATTGATGTTGTTTACCGTAGCAGCCAGTCCTTCCAAAGTGACTTTGATGTTGTTTTGCGTTTCGTAATTCATCACATTGCTGACCCCTGCAACGAGTGAGTCTGCGGAGGTAAGCAGTCCTTCAATTTTATCTTGTAGAGGGGCAATTTGCTGATTGACCAACTCTGTTAAGCCAGGTTTAATTTCCGATGGAAGTACATCGTGATCAGCTACTGCCTCAACCGTGGAATCATATTGGGG
>CAXGYE010000175.1:0-3634 GCA_964013865.1 uncultured Flavobacteriaceae bacterium | reverse complement strand
CTGCCAGGGCTGCTTTTCCCTCTGGGTTAATGCAGAGCAGGGCATTTGGGGCAAAGGACTCCGGAAGTACGGCTTTGATTTCTTTATAAAAGTCGTCGTTCAATTCAAAAATAGGTTCTATAAAAGGGAGGTTGGACAGTGCACTCCTCAGCATGTTTTGATCATTGACTTGAAATACAGCAAGGGTGTTTTGTGGAACACATTCCAAGAGGTTTACGGTTTCTTTTTTTTCGACGCTACAGCCGAAAAAAATCAAACAACTCAATAGTAAAATGGGATTTCGCATAACTGATTTCAAAATTAAAAAACTCTAGAGGCTGTTTCTTTAAAATTTTGAAATGTTATTAACCATCTCATGAACGAGTTTTCAATCAAAATCCATTTCGAGTTGCCGAGGTAGGAGTTGAAAGGACTTTCTGTGGTGCGAAGTGCTGCCGAGTTTTTGAATGGCGGATCGATGGGTTGAGGTTGGATAGCCTTTGTTTTTTTCCCAACCGTAAGCGGGAAACTCGGCACTAATTTTTTTCATGTAGTCATCGCGATGGGTTTTTGCCAAAACAGAGGCTGCGGCAATATTTTGAAATTTACCATCTCCTTTCACAATACATTGGTGTGGAATCCCTTTAAAAGAGGAAAATTTGTTTCCATCTACAAGGATGTATTCAGGGGTTTTTTGAAGTTGTTCCAGTGCAAGGTGCATGGCTTTGATGGAAGCCTTTAAAATATTAATTTGATCAATTTCATCCTGAAAAACATGGGCCACACCAAAAGCGAGGGCCTGTTGTTCTATTAACGGGCGTAAGTTGTCTCGCTGTTTTTCAGTAAGTTTTTTGGAATCGTTGAGCAGTGGCAACTCGAGGCTAGGGGGCAGGATCACTGCAGCTGCGGTGACAGGCCCTGCCAAACACCCTCTGCCTGCTTCATCTATTCCCGCTTCTACAAAATTTGTCAGTTGTACACTAAGCATCAATAGGAATCAAATTTTATGTTTTATACCCTATCACAAGTTACATCCATTTATTATAACTTCGCAAACAAATCATACTCGGCATGCGAATCCCCCTTTTTGTTCTCCTTTTACTCTTAAAGCAAGCGCTTTGGAGTCAGCAAGAAGAGCTGCCTGTAAAAGACTCGATCCCTCCCATTCAAGAAGTTGATCTAAAACTAAAAGATACGCTAACTTCCAAAGAACGAACCCTTCAAAAGAAACAAAAAGATAAAACATCAGAAAGTGAAGATGAGGAACCCCCTAAAAAGAAACGCTATATTCCCTACATCAAGTCAATGGATGAGGTTACCGTATCAGATTATAAAATCATGTATCTGGATGGGAATGAAAAGGTGGTGGACACATCGCTCTCTTTGGAAGGGGAATACACCTTTAATTTTTTGAGGGAAGACTATTTTGAATATTTACCTCTTCCTAATATGGGAGAGGGATTTAACAAACTGGGATATGATTTTCACGATCAACCTTATACTCCTCAAATGGGAGCACGGGTCAAACACTTTGGATATTTCGAAAAAGAAGACGTTCCGTATTATGAGGTACCTTCAGCCTATACTGAATTGTTTTTTAAATCGACGTTTCAACAAGGGCAATTTTTAGACACTTCGTTGGCCATCAATACCTCTCCCAAATTTAATATTGCTGTTTCTTTTCGTGGCTTCCGTTCTATGGGAAAATACGTATCTGCATTAAGTCGCTCCCGACAGTTTCGACTGAGTACACAGTATCAAACTTACAATCAAAGATACCGTTTGCGCATGCACCAAACCACACAATCTTTGGAAAATCAAGTAAATGGGGGATTGACCAATGACTCCGTTTATTTTTTTGAAAATGCCCCAAATTATATTGAGGCAGATAATGAGGGAAATCCTGTTCTAGACGAAAACGGAAATGAACAAATTGTTTTTTTCGATGGGTTTTTGGATCGAAATCGCTTAGGAACTCAAATTCAAGCGGACAACGTCTTGGAAGGAAAACGGTACTTTATGGAACATCGCTACCAAATGTTACCCGTTGCCAAAGATACGACCGTCTATAAAATGGCGGTAGGCTATTCTGCTAGCTTGGAAAATAAAAAGTACAAGTTCAACCAGAATCGTCCAGGACCCTATTTTTTTGAAAATTACGAGGTCACCAATGTTCGTGATAGTACTTCATTCAATACTTTGGAAAATAAACTTTACATACATTATAGAGACAAAGCCCTGGGGCAATTCCAATTAGATCTGTACCATCACAATTGGGATTACACATTAGGGCCTAATGAATACGAAAAAGACACACTACTTTCCGATCAAATTAAAACTTCACAGCTCGCCGTTCAAGCGCATTGGGAAAAAGAATTATTGGGTATTTCTACAAATGTGATGGGGTATCAATCTTTAAATAAAGATTACGCTACTCAGGCTTTGACTTTGGATGTAAAACGTTCCGTGGTGAAAGACATTACATTAGGAGCTTCATACAAGTACCGCTCGCAACCTTTAAACTTCAATTTTTATTTGGCAGAAAGTGATTATAAAGTTTACAATTGGGACAATACCAATTTGGAAAATCAACAATTTAATACCCGTTCTGTTTTTATCTCGCATCCCAAATGGGGAAGGATTAAAGGGGAATGGACAGCGATAAACAACTATACATTTTTTAATAATCGAACGGGATTAGATGATTTAAATAAAAAATTTAGAGTGGAGGTATTTCAAACCGACAGAAAAATAGAGTATCTCAAGGCGAGGTTTGACCAAAGAATTGATTTTGGAAATTTTTCTTGGGTCAATAATGTACAATACCAAAAAGTAAATCAAGAAGAAGATCCAGATGCAATACTCAGTGGACCCATAGCATTGAATGTTCCCGAATGGTTAATCCGAAGCACCTTAATGTTAACTTCATCAATATTTAATAAAGCCTTATTTTTTCAAACTGGAGCCACCTTTGTTTTTTTTACAGATTACTACGCCGATCAGTACAATCCCTTATTGGCAGAGTTTGTGACCCAAAACAACACCAAAATTGGCGAATATCCACGAGTTGATTTTTTCTTTAATGCAAAAATTAAAAGTTCGCGTATCTTTTTAAAACTAGAAAATATATCCGCTCCCATAGAGCATTTGATTGATATTGACACTCCTTACGACTACTATGCGGCCCCTTTCGTCCCTTATCGGGATTTTTCCATCCGTTTTGGTTTGATCTGGAACTTTTTTGATTAATTTAATTACTTGATTGTCAATGCATAAGTAAGTAAGTAAATTTTTTCAAAAAATTAATTAAAAACCCCTTGAAAGAATTAAAAAGGGTTTTATATTTGCATCCGCTAAAAAGGCCAAAGGGTTATTTTTTTGGGATTTTTAGTTTAAGTTCATTGAAAGAATAAAAAATAAGAATGACAGCGCGTATCGAGAGATACAAGTGAAAAGAACCATTTTGACCGAGTCAATTTTAGTTAGTTGTGGAAATTAATAAACAAACAACAACGAAGAGTTTGATCCTGGCTCAGGATGAACGCTAGCGGCAGGCTTAACACATGCAAGTCGAGGGGTAACAGGGAGTGCTTGCACTCTGCTGACGACCGGCGCACGGGTGCGTAACGCGTATGCAACCTACCTTCTACAGGGG
>CAXGYE010000174.1:0-3642 GCA_964013865.1 uncultured Flavobacteriaceae bacterium | reverse complement strand
TAGTTCTACAATTTTAGAGCGGCTCGTTCGATGTAGAAGGGTAGGCGGCTAGAATGCAGCAGTAATGTTGCATCCAGATAAATGATAAGACACGACAGAATCCGGCTTATCGGCCTGCTTTTTTTCTTTAAAAACTAAAAAAAGAGAATACATTATTCCCGTAGTTACGATTCTCAGTAAATCCCTTGATCCTGCTAAGATCAATGTGCTTATCATGCTCTATGATAAGTATACCCTTTGGGTTTAGTAAGGATGCTGTCAGTTCTGTCATCTGGGTATAAACATCGAATTCAAAATCATAAGGTGGATCGGCAAAAATGAGGTCGTACGAAGTTTTTTGTTGCGATAAAAAGGGAAGCGTTTCAGCTTGAATTGCTGTAATATTCATTTCTAGTTCCAGAGCTGTTTTTTGTATGAACTGAATGCAGTGTCTGTTTTGATCTATTGCCGTTACTTGCTTTGCACCACGAGAAGCAAATTCATAGCTGATGTTTCCCGTCCCCGCGAAAAGATCAAGCACTTGAACCTGGTTTAGGTCAAAGCGGTGTTGTAAGATATTAAAAAGACCTTCTTTTGCACGATCTGTGGTAGGGCGGACAGGTAGGCTTTTTGGAGCGCGAATTTTTCTCCCTTTATGGTACCCAGAGATGACCCGCATCAACTAAAGAAAGGGGCTAAATAGGGCGCTTGATGATCCGATAATTCTATTTGAAAAGGGGCATGCAGATCCTCAAACATAATCTGTGAATGATATTGCTTTACAGCGTCATAATAGGCTTCAAAACCCTTTATTTTTCCCAAAAAAACCACCTCCATTTCATCAGCTTTTAGCTTAAACTGTTCAACCACAAAGAAAACGTAGTACAAGAATTCATCCTCATTAGTTATCCTAAACCGATTGTTAAACTGCAACGTATTTTTATTTACTAAAAAAACATCTACCGCATCAGAATGAAAATGAAGAAAAAGTTGATACGGTACTAGGGAAGATGTACTCAAGTTCAAAATCTGTTTGTACAATATTGAATTGTAATGAAGACAATGGAATTCTATCTTGGATTCCGTTAGAATTTTCTTGATTGGCTCCGAATGATAGTAGAGATTTACTTGTGCTTCTTCTTGAAGGATATCAAAGGCTAGTATCTCACTTTCTTTTGACTTGTGGTGGAGCGATACATATTGTTCCGCATGGCTTTCATCAAACAAGGAGAGCGGAACAAAGCTAGAAGGGTTTTGAAAGAAAATAGCACTTGCTGAGTTAAAACTCCCCTCGGAATAATATGCTAAATAGTCGCTCAAGGCTTGTTGAAAATCGTCCGCAACGTTTGGGGTGCTAACAAAATCAATTTTGGAATGGGTACAAAAAGAAAATCCATTCACAAAAAGGTGAATGGATAGTTCTTTAGGTTGAATAATTTTATTGTCGTGGGGCATCGAAAATGGTTGGCCAGTTTCCGTTGGTACTCACATTGGTAAGTGAACCCAAAATAAGCTCTGGTCCATTTACTCCATCTACAGAGACCGTTTCGTTTTCTTGCTTTACAAAATCTTCATCTTGGTCAAAGAGAAGGGTATTTTTTGAAATTTTCACTTCAAAAACAGGAACTTTATATCCGTTCTTATTGATGACTTGCGCTTTGATTTGGAAGGTACTGTCTTCTATACCCATAATTGGGATATAGGCCATGTTTTCGTAACGATTGGTATTTTTAAAAAGTGAATCTTTTACGGGAACAAATCCTAGCGTATCTGTGACAATTACCTCACGCAACATATCAATACGATAAGTTCGATCATATTCCAAATAAGAAGAATCTCTTTTTTCAATAAGTGTAAAAATACCTTCATCAATAAATTTTACTAAACTGTCAAAGTTATTTGCGTACACTCCTTTTACATCTTTGTGAGCAATTTGTGCGGTTCGAATGTCTTTCATCCGATCGATTACTTTGGCGTAACGCTCATTTTTAACTTGGTTGAATCTAATGGGACCGCTGATGGAATCATAAATTTTGTAGGCGAAAAAAATTGAAGCGATCCATAAAGCGACTTGAAGACCTAATTTCATTGTTTTTTTATTTGATAAAAACAAAACTACAATTTTTTTTGAATCACAAAAGTTTTTAAAATGATTTATCTTTAAGCCATACAAGGTTTTGATGACACCAGAAAAATTTCGTTTAGAACTAGAAGAAAAATTCCCCTTTGAGCCTACTGATTCTCAACGAACTTGGTTTAAGGAAATCGCAGCCTTTATTCTTTCTAAAAATCAAAACAGTGCCTTTCTTCTCAGAGGTTATGCAGGTACAGGAAAAACCACTCTAATTGGCGCTTTGGTTCGACAATTAAAGACCAGTGGATATAAGGCGGTGCTGATGGCTCCTACAGGAAGGGCTGCAAAAGTTATGGCCACCTATTCTCGTTTTCCCGCCTATACCATTCACAAACAAATTTATTATCCCAAACCCCAACAATCGGGTAAAATGGTTTTTCAGCTAAAACCAAACAAGTACCGGAACACGATTTTTATTGTAGATGAAGCCTCAATGATTGGAGATGATCGAAAGCAGGCGAAGCTTTTTGAGAATGGATCTCTTTTACATGATCTGGTTCAGTATGTGAGTCGTGGTGATCGGTGTAAGTTAATTTTTGTGGGTGATCCTGCCCAATTGCCCCCAGTACATCTCAATTTAAGCCCAGCTTTAGATCAAAAGGAGTTAGAACATTTTCATTTTGACCGAGTGTATGGTGTCGAATTAAGTACGGTGGTTCGCCAAGCTAAAAATTCGGGAATATTGACCAATGCCACTCAGCTCAGGGCACAACTTATAGCAGAGGTGTATGGTCAGTTTCAATTTGATGTTTCGGAGGGTTCGGATATTTCCTTTACCAACAGTGGTATGGACCTCTTTGAAGCAATAGAAACTGCTTTTGATGAAGGGGGAGTCGATCAGTCAGTATTTATCGTACGATCTAATAAACGGGCAAATTTATTTAACGAACACATACGCAAGCGCATTCTCGGGTGGGAAGACGAATTGTGTGTTGGAGACCAGTTGATGGTTGTCAAAAACAATTATTTTTGGTTAGCACCCGATTCTAAACCGGGTTTTATTGCCAATGGGGATGTTGTGGAAATTCTTTCGATCCAAGCTAGGAAAACACTTTACGACTTTTCTTTTGCTGAAGTGCGCGTGCGTCTGGTGGATTATCCAGATGAAGCACCCTTTGAAACTGTTCTTTTACTGGACACTTTGAAAACCGAAACCCCCTCGTTGTCTTATGAAGAAGGAAACCGACTGTACCAAAAGGTTCTGGAGGACTATGCCTCGGAACGGTCGAAGTACAAAAAGTTTCTCAAGGTGAAAAAAAATCCCTTTTTTAACGCCCTGCAAGTAAAGTATTCCTACGCCATTACCTGTCACAAATCCCAAGGAGGACAGTGGGAACACGTATTTGTTGAAAAACCGTACTTACCCGAAGGACCGGACAAAGATTACTTGCGTTGGCTATACACGGCCATCACTCGGGCAAAAAAGAATTTGTATCTCATCGGTTTTCCGAATGAAGATTTTAAATCCCTACCTTAGTTTGATGTTTCGTTTGCTTTCCAAAGGTGTTTTTTTTAAGCTTCTGAAGTGG
>CAXGYE010000173.1:0-3645 GCA_964013865.1 uncultured Flavobacteriaceae bacterium | reverse complement strand
CCGGGCTGATGTTTTGTTCTCCCAAAAGTCTTTCTTTGATCCAGTCGATCAATCCCTTCCAATAGTCGCTTCCTACCAGTATGATGGGAAATTTGGTTACTTTTTCAGTTTGAATCAATGTGAAAGCTTCAAAGAGTTCATCTAGGGTACCGACCCCTCCAGGCATAACAACAAACCCCTGAGCGTATTTGACAAACATAACCTTACGGACAAAAAAGTATTGAAAATCGATGAGTTTGTCTTGATCAATAAACGGATTGCTATCTTGTTCCATGGGGAGACTGATGTTCAATCCTACCGAAATACCTCCGGCTTCCTTCGCACCTTTGTTGGCCGCTTCCATAATTCCGGGCCCCCCACCACTGATGATCCCATACCCGGAGGAAGCAATTGCTTTTGCAATAGCAACTGTGAGTTCATAGGTAGGATGGTCCGAAGGGGTTCGTGCGGAACCAAAAATTGAAATACAAGGACCAATGGCACTTAGTTTTTCGTAGCCATTGACAAATTCACTCATGATCTTAAAGAGTGCCCAGGAGTCATTCGTTTTGATTTCGTTCCAATTTTTTTTGCGTAATTCGTTCATATTTTTTGGGGTATTAAGGAAGTTTCAAATTCTTTTTTCAAGAACTGGGCAGTATGACTTTCTTTATATTTTAGGAGGTCTTCGGGGGTGCCTTCACAAAGTAATTCACCTCCGTAGCGCCCCCCTTCAGGTCCCATATCAAAAATATAATCTACTTGTTTGATCACATCCAGATTGTGTTCGATGATGAGTACGGTATTGCCTTTATCCACTAAAATAGTTAACACATTCAAAAGTACACGAATATCTTCAAAGTGAAGTCCTGTGGTAGGTTCATCTAAAATGTAAAAGGTTTTGCCTGTGTCTTTTTTAGAGAGCTCAGTAGCGAGTTTAATACGTTGTGCTTCCCCACCGGAGAGGGTAGTGGAAGACTGTCCCAGATTGATATACCCCAATCCTACATCTTGTATGGTTTTGAGTTTTCTGTAAATTTTTGGAATGGGTTCAAAAAAGCGACAGGCTTCATTTATGGACATATTGAGTACATCTGCGATGGACTTTCCTTTGTATCGAATCTCCAACGTTTCGCGATTAAATCGTTTTCCTTGACAACTTTCACATTCTACATATACATCTGGCAGGAAGTTCATTTCGATGACTTTCATTCCTCCTCCTTGACAGGTTTCACAGCGACCCCCTACCACATTGAAGCTAAAGCGTCCAGGTTTATACCCCCGAATTTGCGCTTCGGGTGTTTGGGTAAATAAGTTTCGAATTTCACTAAATACACCGCAATAGGTAGCGGGATTACTTCGCGGTGTTCTGCCAATAGGACTTTGGTTGATGTCTACAACTTTATCGATATGTTCTAACCCCTTTACACTATCATACGGCATGGGTACTTTTACCCCTCGATAGACATGACTGTTCAGTATGGGATACAGGGTTTCATTAATTAAGGTTGATTTTCCACTGCCTGAAACACCCGTAACTCCAATCATTAGACCGAGAGGGATCGCAATGTCAACATTTTTCAAATTATTCCCAGTGCATCCTTTGAGTTTGATTTTTTTGCCATTCCCTTTTCTTCTTTTTTCGGGTATCGCAATCTGCAAATTGCCATTGAGGTAGTTGGCGGTTAAGGTATCTTTTTCGAGGGTTTCTTTTGGAGTTCCCTGGGAAATAATTTCTCCTCCGTTTTTTCCTGCTAGCGGACCCATATCAATAAGGTGGTCTGCGCGTAGCATCATGTCTTTGTCGTGTTCTACCACCAAGACTGAATTTCCCAAATCCCTCAGCGAGGAAAGCGAATCAATCAGCCGACTGTTGTCCCGCTGATGAAGACCAATGCTGGGCTCATCCAAAATATACAACACACCCACCAACTGAGATCCAATTTGAGTTGCTAGTCGAATTCGTTGTGCCTCACCTCCTGATAAGGATTTAGAGGAACGATTAAGTTGTAGGTACTCGAGCCCCACATCCAAAAGAAACTGCAAACGAACTAAAATTTCTTTAACGATTTCTGTAGCAATTTTCTTTTCGTTTTCATTCAAGTATTCGGGCAATTGCTGTGTCCAATCATAAAGGTCTTTTAAGTCCATAGCAACCAAATCCGCAAGGGTAGTCTCTCGAATTTTGAAATGTAAGGCTTCTTTTCTCAGTCGAGATCCATTACAATTCGAACATTGATAACTGTCCATAAATCCATCTGCCCATCTTTTAATACTTGTAGTGGCTGCTTCTTCATAGGCGTTTTGAATGTAATTTTCAAAACCTTCAAAATCAATTTTGTAGGAACGTGTAATTCCTAAAGTTTTAGAGGGGATTTCGAATTTTTCACGACTTCCCTTTAGGAGTACTTCTAGGGCTTGTTTTGGAATGTCGCTGATGGGATCGGAAAGTGAAAAATCATAGCAAGTGGCTATGGTTTCAATTTGTTTGTAGGTCCAGTTATTTTTTTTTGTTCCCAAAGGTGCCAATCCCCCTTTCGCGATGGATAGAGTATCGTCAGGGGTCAGTTTTTTTAAATTCACTTTGTGTTGAATCCCCAGTCCTTTGCAGTTGGGGCACATGCCTTTCGGAGAATTGAACGAAAAAGTATTAGGCTCCGGAGCGGGATAGGAAATCCCAGAACTAGGACACATTAAATTTCGACTAAAGTAGCGAACCGCAGATTCTTCCATATCGAGAATCATCAGTATGTCCTGACCGTAGTGCATTGCCGTAGTCATGGAGGCTTCCAATCGCTTGAGGAATTCTTTGTCCTCTTTTACACTAAACCGATCAATGACCAATTCTATATCATGTGTTTTATAACGATCTACTTTCATACCGGGTCGCAAATCAACTACATTTTGATCGACTCGAACTTTTGAAAACCCCTGTCGTGAAAGCGAGTCAAAAAGCTCGCGATAATGCCCTTTTCTCGATTTGATGATGGGGGCCAGTAAGGTGATTTTTTTTCCTAAATACTCTTCGCAAATCAGCTTTTGAATTTGGGAATCTGTATAGCTGACCATTTTTTCTTGTGAAATATAACTGTAGGCCGTTCCTACACGCGCATACAACAGACGGATGTAATCGTACAGCTCTGTAATCGTGCCCACGGTGGAACGCGGGCTTTTGGAAGTTGTTTTTTGCTCGATTGCGATTACGGGTGAGAGCCCGTCGATTTTGTCGACTTCAGGGCGTTCCATGGTCCCCAAAAACTGACGTACATAGGCAGAAAACGTCTCCATATAGCGGCGTTGGCCTTCAGCATAAATAGTATCAAAGGCCAGTGAGGATTTACCACTCCCAGAGAGCCCTGTGATTACCACCAGTTGATCTCTGGGAATATCCAAATGGATATTTTTCAGGTTGTGCACTCGTGCCCCTTCTATGTGTATGGTTTCCGTATTTTCTTTCATAGCATCAGCCTACAAAAATAGATATAAAAAGCACTTAATACGTCCCTTAACGTTAAAAAAGAGGAACTGCAGTATCGTCTCCTCTTGGATCTGCTCCTGTGGTAATTTCTCCGGAATCAGAGATCTGAATGGCGTCTACGCGCCCTATGATTCGACTGTACTCTTCTTTGATGTCGTAGGCCTTGTCTTGAAGAGATTTTATTAGAG
>CAXGYE010000172.1:0-3655 GCA_964013865.1 uncultured Flavobacteriaceae bacterium | reverse complement strand
TTTTGTGTACGATACACCTTCGAATCCCACTTTTGCCAAAACACCGGATTTTGAGCGTGTTGCAATAAGTACGGACTGCTTTCTTTGTTGAGATTGTTTGTATTCAATTCGTATTTGTTTTCTTGTGTACAGGACAGCAAACTCCCTAGGGTTAAAATTAGGAGAATCTGTCGGGTTAAGTTTAATAATGAAACAACGTTTTTATGCATAGGTTTAAAGTTAATCGAAACGAGAAAAATAGACTGATTTTTGATTTTCAATCGCTTTTATTTTATCGGGTCCAAGAATCACGATTTCAAAAAGAAAACGGTTGTTTCCTTCGATTTTTAATAATAAAGTATCCTTCTTTTTTCGGTTTTTGTAACTCCAATTCCAGGTTCCTTTGGTTACAAGCGTATCTTTTAATAAACTTATCTGATTGGGATAATAGAAGGCTTCCCCATTGGGTTTGAATGAAATGTAAGATTGTGGCGAAGGGTTTTCGATTCTCCAAGTTCCTGTAAGATAATTACTTATACTGGAATCACATGCATATAAAAGAATGTTTAATAAAATAAAAACAAAGATCTTCTTCATTTAATTGATCTTGATTAGCTGTAGATAATCGTTATTTTTAGCAACGAGCAAATGTTTTTTTTTTTGGATGCTAATAAGTTCCGTATTCCCGTAATCGCCCACGATATTCAAACCAGAACGGTAAGGTTTGATTGGAGTAAAGTTTTCCTTTCTATCCCCTTTAAGCCATAGCCCAAAGCTGAATTTAAAATTAGTCTTTTTTTTTAAGAGAGAATATTCGAATTGTTTTTCGTGTAGTAAATTTGTAGGAATAACTAGTACAAACAAACTGTTGCAGTTAGACCAAGAGTCTTAATTGCACCATCTAATTTTTAAATCCTGAGAAGTAAATGATCTCGTCTGTTTTAGATGTAACCAGCACGTTTAAATCTCAGTTAGTTTGAAAAATTCTTTTTTTACTCTACTTTTAAGAAGAATTTGATGGTATGAGCAGCAAATTAAAATTAGTTTTTACTTTTTTACTTTTTGGGTTTTTGTTTTCAACGGCCCAGGAATATTTCACAGAAACCCTTCTGGGAACAGATCATTCTTTGGATTTAGTCTTTGTCAAAGGGGGGACTTTTACAATGGGTAGTTCCAAGTCAGAAGTAGGGCATTTTGGAGATGAAGGCCCCCAACATGAAGTCGCTGTGGATGCTTTTTGGATGGGACAATTTGAAGTTACATGGGACTTATACAATTTGTTTGTCACTAGAGAAATCGATGCGTATCAAAGTAAGAAAATTCCCACAAGCGAAGTAAAAATTGATGTGGACGCAGTTTCTGGTGCGACGACACCCTATGTAGAAATGAGTTTTGGAATGGGAATAGAGGGATACCCTGCCATCTGTATGACTCAATTGGCAGCAGTAAAATTTTGCGAGTGGTTGTCTGCCATGACAGGACATTTTTATCGTTTGCCCACAGAGGCGGAATGGGAATATGCCTGCAGAGCAGGTAGTACTACCTCTTTTTCTTTTGGAAATACAACTGAAAATCTAGGGGAATATGCTTGGTATGCTTCCAACAGTGATGACAAATACCAACAAGTAGGAACTAAAAAGCCCAACGCTTGGGGCTTGTACGATATGCACGGCAATGTTGCAGAATGGACCCTAGATCAATATGTACCTACTTCCTATAGAACAAGAAAAGAATTAGTAAAAAACCCGTTTCAGGAACCTTCCAAAATTTACCCTAAAGTAGTCCGAGGAGGCTCTTGGATGGATGCGCCCAAACGGTTGCGCTCTGCTGCGCGAAGGCCTTCTACCAAAAAATGGAAAATGCGCGATCCCCAAATCCCAAAAAGCAAATGGTGGCATACCGATGCGCCCTTTGTGGGCTTTCGAGTGGTACGTCCTGTAAAAACTCCTACTGAAGAAGAGCAACGAAAATATTGGAATTACGAATCAACACCTTAAACAGACAAATTATGAAAAACAAAGACACATTAAAGAATTACGAGACATCCCGTCGTTCTTTTGTTCAAAAAACAGCTTTAGCAACGAGTGGACTCCTGACGGTTCCCTTATCCGTGGAGGCGATGGCCAACGTTCATGGAGCAAAGAAATTAAAACTGGCCCTTATCGGTTGCGGAGGAAGAGGTTCTGGAGCCGCTGTCCAAGCACTAACCGCTGATGAGAATGTAGAATTGGTCGCTATTGCAGATGCTTTTGCCGATCGAATTGAAAAAAGTTTAAATGGAATAAAAGACCACTTTGACGGCAAAAAAAAGATTGATGTTAAAGAAAAAAATCGTTTTGTAGGTTTCGATGCCTATAAAAAAGCCATTGATCTGGCAGATGTTGTGATTTTGACCACCCCTCCCGGTTTTCGACCTTATCACTTCGAATACGCCATTGCCAATGACAAACACGTCTTCATGGAAAAACCCGTCGCTACGGATCCCGTAGGGATTCGAAAAGTTTTAGCTACTGCAAAAATGGCAAAAGCCAAAAAACTAAATGTAGTGGTGGGCTTACAGCGTCACTATCAAACCAAATACATCGATATAAAACAACGCATTGACCAGGGCGCGATAGGAAAGATTCGAAGCGGCCAAGTCTATTGGAACGATGCGGGTGTCTGGGTAAAAAAGCGTCAGGCGGGACAAAGCGAATTGGAATATCAAATGCGCAATTGGTATTACTTCAACTGGCTGTGTGGAGACCATATCTTAGAACAGCACATCCACAACATCGATGTTGCCAACTGGTTTATTGGTGATTATCCCGTTTCTGCACAAGGGATGGGCGGACGTCAGGTACGCAATGGGAAAGACCACGGTGAAATTTTTGACCATCACTTTGTAGAGTTCACTTACGCCAGTGGTGCCGTAATCTCCAGTCAGTGTCGACATATTCCCGGAACAATGCGACGTGTGGATGAGGTCTTCCAAGGAACCCAAGGAAGTGTTGAAATAGGCAAAGGACTAATCACAGATTTGGAAGGAAATAGCCAGTACAAATATCCTAGAAAGTGGGGAGAAGATTCAAATCCCTATCAGGTAGAACACGATCGACTGTTTGCTTCAATTCGAAACGGAGGAGTCATAGCAGATGCTGAAAACGGAGCGATGAGCACACTAACAGCAATCTTGGGTAGAATGGCAACTTATACCGGTAAAAAAATCACTTTAGAAGAGGCTTTAAATTCTGAACTTCACTTGATGCCAGAAACAGTAACTTGGGACTCAACACCACCTTCAGTACCAGATACAGAAGGGAATTACCCAATTCCTACACCCGGAAAAACTAAAATGATATAAGATGAACCGAAGAAATTTTACTAAAGCATCTGCCTTAGCAGGGGTAGGATTAGCAGCAACGCCCCTTTGGGCCGGTACAACTGAAACGGCTGGGTCTTACAAATACAATTTGCATTACGCCCCCCATTTGGGCATGTTTAGTCATCATGCTGGGGAGGACCCGATTGATCAGCTCAATTTTATGGCAGACCAAGGTTTTACTGCTTTTGAAGACAATGACATGCGAAATAGAGAGGTGGCTCTTCAAGAAAAAATGGCCGCAACTATGGAAAAAAGAGGCCTCCGTATGGGCGTTTTTGTAGCGCATCAGATTTACTGGCAAAAACCCAATTT
>CAXGYE010000171.1:0-3657 GCA_964013865.1 uncultured Flavobacteriaceae bacterium | reverse complement strand
GGCCGAATTACGATTGATGATATTGTAGATGTCATCAAAGAAGAAGCCGATAAAGACTACCAGTTGGCTGCAGGAATTTCTGCCGATGTAGAAGCCGACGACCGAATTTTTGACTTGGTCAAGGCGCGACTCCCCTGGCTCTTTTTGGGGCTGTTGGGAGGATTGGGAAGCGTGTTTATTTTACAAGATTTTGAAACAATTATGGAGCGGCCTGCACTACGCAATTTATTTTTCTACACCCCACTCATTGCTGCAATGGCAGGTAATGTAGGGGTACAATCTTCTGCTATCATTGTCCAAGGAATCGCAAATGACACCGTTAAAGGCTCCCTTTTTAACCGACTGGTTAAAGAGGTTGGGCTCAGTTTAATCAACGGACTTTCACTGGCACTGGTCCTTCTTATTTTTGGTCAACTTATCAATCAATCTTTTTTAGTAAGCGCTACCATTGCCGGTTCCATGATGCTGGTTATCGTCGTAGCGGCACTGGTGGGTACCTTTGTACCGATCATTTTAAACAAACAAGGAATTGATCCTGCCATCGCAACAGGGCCCTTTATCACTACCGCAAATGATATTTTTGGGATCTTTCTTTTCTTTTACATCGCTCAATTTATTTTAGGCTTTTAATGAACGCTCCTAAAGTCCTTCATGTAGATGAAAACCATCCGTTGTTACTTGAAGGTTTAGAATCTCTTGGGTTCGAAAACCGATTGGCCTATACGGTTCCTTTTGAGGAACTTCTTCCAGAATTAAAGAACGCTACAGGGATAGTCATTCGAAGTCGGTTCCCAGTCGATAAAACTTGTATGGCCGCAGCACCCAAACTAAAATTCATCGCGCGGGTAGGTGCCGGATTAGAAACTATTGATCGTGCCTATGCCGAATCAAAAAACATAGCACTCCTTGCAGCACCCGAGGGAAATCGCAATGCAGTTGGAGAACACGCCCTGGGCATGCTCTTGAATTTATTGAACAAACTGCGATTGGGTCACCAAAGTATCGTCAGCGGATCTTGGCTAAGAGAGGAACATCGGGGTTGGGAATTGGACGGCAAAACGGTTGGTCTACTAGGCTATGGAAACACGGGTAAAAGTTTTGCTAAAAAAATGGCGGGTTTTACTGAGCTCGAAGTACTTTGTTACGATATTCTCCCTAATGTAGGGGACAGTTATGCACGACAAGTATCGCTGGAAGAACTTCAACAAAAAGCACAAGTTTTGAGTTTACACATTCCTCAAACTCCTGAAACAAATGGCATGGTTGATCGACAGTTTATCGATCAAATGCAACACCCCTTTTGGTTTCTCAATACGGCAAGAGGAAAAGCCGTGGTTACTGAAGACTTAGTAGTAGGCTTAAAAACAGGTAAAATTCTTGGTGCCGGGCTCGATGTTTTGGAATATGAATCCAGTTCGTTTCATTCGATTTTTAACAGCTCAAAACTCCCTAAAGCGTTACGCTATTTAATTCATTCAGATCAAGTATTGCTGAGCCCACATGTGGGAGGATGGACTGTTGAGAGTCACCGTAAATTGGCACAAACGATTTTGGATAAAATTAAAGCCTTGAATCTTACGGACTAGTCTAAACCACAAACTGGGCCGTTTCTTCTGTCCGTTGCTCTAAGAGAACAGGCTTGCCCATTTTTTTAATAAACTGAGAAGCCTCCTCATCCAAATGGCGTATGGTATACAAATCTACCTTAGGAGTCACGTCCACATTAAAACGGGAACGCAAAACCAACACCAGTTCTTCCAAACGCTTGTATTTATTATTGATACATACTGAAAAACTGATGGCCGAGTTTTGAATCAATTCTACGGGCATCTGATATTCGTGCAGCAAACCAAAAATATAACTGATGTTTTCTTCTACTATGAACGAAAAGTCTATGGATGACAAACGCAACAACACCTGATCTTTTTTTACAATATAACAAGGGATATAGGGTTCTAAAGTCTTCCCTTTGGAAACGGCAGTCCCCGAAGCTTTCGGGTTTTCAAAAGATTTTACATGGAGCGGTATTTCTTTGCGCTGAAGGGGCTGCAGGGTTTTGGGATGAATCACGGAAGCACCGTAAAAAGCGAGTTCAATCGCCTCTCGATAAGAAATCTGATGGAGTAATTGAGTGTTTTGAAATACGCGTGGATCTCCATTGAGCACACCCTGAACATCTTTCCAAATGGTAACGGATTCAGCGTTTAAAGCATAGGCAAAGATCGCAGCAGAATAATCCGAACCTTCTCTGCCTAAAGTCGTGGTAAAATTATTCGAATTGCTCCCGATAAAACCTTGGGTGATGACCAGAGGCTTGGTTCCTACCTCTGTACTTATACTTTTTTGAGTAAGCTCCCAGTTTAAGTTTGCTGCACGATAATAATCATCGGTCTTGATGCAGTTTCGCGCATCCAACCAGTAGCTGTTGAAACCTTCGTGCTTTAAATAGTAATGAATAATGGTTGTAGATAGGAGTTCTCCATAGCTCACAACTTGATCGTATACAAAACTATAATTCGGAGATTTATTGGACTTGAAAAAACTCAAAAGCTCTTCAAAAAGTTTATGAATTACCTCTTCTACCTCAGCGCTCTGTTCTTTAAAGAGTCCTTTGACAATATCGATATGGTACTGCTTCAGTGGAAGAATTCCCGCTGGGGTCTGTTCTTTGTTTTTAAAATAGTCTTCGATGATCTGTTCCAGAGCGTTGGTGGTTTTACCCATAGCGGAGATAACTACGAGGGTGTTCTTATGACCCACCGTAGTGAGAACAGATATAAGATTCTTAACCCCTGCTACATCTTTTACAGAAGCACCTCCAAATTTAAATACGTTCATTGTGTAGTGGTGTTTAAATAATTTTTCATCGCAGGCCGATGCATTTGTACGGTACGCCAGTCTGTCAACACTCGGGCACCACTTTTTTCATAAAATTTTACCGCAGGAGTATTCCAGTCCAATACATTCCATTCGATCCGCTCCACTCCTACTTCGTAGGATTGCTGTATAAAGGCGGAATACAACTGCGTTCCAACACCTTTTCCTTTAAATTGCTCAGAAACAATCAAGTCTTCTAGATGAAACGTAGGTCCTTTCCAAGTAGAAAAACGAGGATAATACAATGCCATCCCAACCACCTGCTGCTCCACTTCAGCAACCAGGCATTCAAACTTTGGCTGGTCTCCAAAGCCATGCTGTTCAATGTCTGTGACAGTTAATTGTACGCTTTCGGGTTCTTTTTCAAAGAGCGCCAATTCTTTGATCAAGTTCAGAATAGAAGCACTATCACTTCGTTTTGCTTTACGCACGATGGCTTTCATATGTTGTAATTGAAATGCAAAAGTAAAACAAGTGGGTGGTAGAACCTCAAGTTCAAATGAATATCACAATTTTTCTCTGGGTTGTTAAATATTAAGCCTGTTTCCCTAGCCAAGAGCGAACCTCCTCAAAAAATAGTTTTGGATTCTCGGCATGTAACCAATGACCTACTTTGGGAATAGTGGTGTTCGACGCATTTGGAAAATGATATTTGATACTAGGGAGGTCTGTATCTAAAATATAATCGGAAGCTTCTCCTTTAATAAATAAGCACGGTAACTTAGACTGTGCCGTTGGATTCAATCCTTCACCGATAGCATCGCTGGCCTTTTTCAGCAC
>CAXGYE010000170.1:0-3688 GCA_964013865.1 uncultured Flavobacteriaceae bacterium | reverse complement strand
GTGAAGTGTGGGTTCCCAAGCCAAAAAAACAATTTTTTAAGGAACAGTTTGGAGCGCAATATCCCTGTTTTTATATTGAGGATTGGGCCTTTGAGAAGAGCACAGCGGAACAAAAACTAGTATCTCATTTTCAAACCCATTCATTGGAAGGCTTTGGAATTCAAAATTATACGGTAGGAATCAGTGCGGCAGGTGCGGTGATGCACTACCTTTCCGATACCCAACACGACAAGCTGCAACACATTACCCATATTACACCTATCCGTCAGGAGGGCTTTGTCTGGTTGGATCGATTTACCCAACGAAACTTAGAACTCTTCTACCCCAACCATCCGGAAGGGGTGCCTTTGATTCAGATTATTGATCAGACACAAACCGCTATGGGTGCCCGTTTGTTGAGACAATGGATGGCTTTTCCGCTTAAAGAATTGAAGCTTATTGAAGAACGTCAAGAGCGCGTTCAGGATTTTTTGGAAGAAACAATACTCTTGGAACATACGGAAGAAGCGCTTTCAAAAATTATTGATATTGAACGGGTCATGGCAAAGGTTGCCACAGAAAAAATTAGTCCTCGTGCCTTAAATCAATTGGCAGATTCTCTGGAGGTTTTAGAATATTTTAAAAAGGTTTTGATGGAGGGATCGGCGAAACATTTAAAAGTCGAGCTTGAAAAAATTCCCTCCCCCCAGGAAGTACTTTCTTTATTAAAAAAGACCTTGCACCCTGAAGCCCCTGTAGTAGTTTCAAAAGGCAATGTGATCGCAGCAGGGTTTTCGGAACGGCTGGATGAACTCAGAAGTCTAAGAGATACATCGCAATCTCATTTGGACGCCATGCTGGAACGGGAAACAGAACGCACCCAAATTCCGTCCCTTAAAATTGCATTCAATAATGTTTTTGGCTACTACATAGAAGTTCGAAATACCCACAAGGATAAAGTCCCTGAGGAGTGGGTACGAAAACAAACTTTGGTCAATGCCGAGCGTTACATCACGGAAGAATTAAAAACTTTTGAAACAGAAATTCTTCAAGCGGGAGAACGTATTCTCGCATTAGAACAAGAGTTGTTCGCCGCTTTGATCAAAAATTTGCAAAAGAATTTGGAAGTACTAAAGCAAAATGCAGCTGCCGTTGCACGTTGGGATGTACTTTGTGGCTTTGCGAAAATGGCGCAAAAGAATAACTACTGCTGTCCAACGATGACCGCTACTACCCGTTTAGACATTCAAGGAGCACGGCATCCCGTAATTGAAAAACAACTGCCTTTAGGGGTTCCCTACATTGCCAATGACCTCCAGTTAGATCGGGAGAAACAGCAAATCATGATGATCACGGGACCCAATATGTCGGGTAAATCGGCTTTGCTTCGTCAAACCGCATTAATCTCGTTATTGGCTCAGATGGGAAGTTTTGTTCCTGCTACCAAAGCCACTTTAGGAATTGTGGACAAAATCTTTACTCGTGTAGGGGCTAGTGATAACATATCAATGGGAGCTTCTACCTTTATGGTGGAGATGAATGAAACCGCTTCTATCCTCAATAACATATCCGAAGCAAGTCTGGTGTTATTGGACGAAATTGGGAGAGGGACTAGTACCTATGACGGAATTTCCATTGCTTGGGCGATTGCTGAATATCTACACGAGCATCCCTTTAGACCTCGTGTCTTATTTGCAACGCATTACCACGAATTGAATGAGATGACCAACGCCCATGAGCGAATTAAAAACTTTAATGTTTCCATTAAAGAAACGCAGGAAGACGTTCTGTTTTTAAGAAAATTAGTTCCGGGAGGGAGTGCCCACAGCTTTGGAATCCACGTAGCTAAAATGGCGGGTATGCCTCAGCATGTTTTAGCAACAGCAAAAGAAAAACTCAAAGTGTTGGAGGCCTCGCACGGATTGAAAAAGAGCCCTTCTAAAAAAGATACAGATACAGAGCTGCAGCTAAGTTTTTTTAATCTAGACGACCCTTTGTTGGAAGCCATTCGTGAGGAAATCACCGCTTTGGACATCGATACCCTAACACCTGTAGAGGCTTTGATGCAGTTGAATCAAATCAAGCGTAGGCTCTCTCAAAAGAAAAATTGAATTACTTCACCCCTCGATCTTTTAATTGATCTGGACCCGGGACCATATTCTTTTTGTGCTCAGTTACAAGACTCTCAATGTTCTTTAACACTTCGGGATGAGTTTCCGCAATATTGAACTGTTCTGAAGGGTCGCGATTCAAGTTGTACAGTAAGGGCGGGTCGTGTGTTTTTTTGTCACCAAACTGACCGTATTCTCCCTGTGTTATAAAGTGGGCTTTGTAGGCTCCTAAGCGCGCAGCATAGAGTTGAGTTCCCCGATAATATAAAAAATGGTCTCTTGAAGCTTTTTGTTTTTCGAACAGGAGCGGACCTAAGTCGTGACTGTCCAGAGTACGATCTTTAGGAAGAGGAACCCCAGCGATCGTACTAAAGGTATGGTACAAATCTAGGGTAGAACCAATTTGATTTACGATACCGGGTGCAATTCTTCCCGGTGCCCAGAACACGGTGGGAACTCGCATGCCTCCTTCCCAAGTGGTTCCTTTTCCGGCAAAGAGCGGTCCTGCGCTTCCGCCTTGTTCTTTAAAGACGGTCCAGGGACCATTGTCCGAAGTAAATACGACGAGGGTATTTTTATCCAGACCTTCTTCTTTTAACGCTTTTAAAATAGTACCAATACCCTGGTCAATTTCTTCTACCACATCGCCATACAGCCCACGAGCACTTTTACCCAAAGCTTCTTTGGAAGCAAAGAGTGGAACATGAGGCAGGTTGTGTGCCAAATAAATAAAGAAAGGCTGATCCTTATTGTTTTTGATAAACCGAATGGTTTCTTCTGAATAACGGCGTGTAATCGTATGTTGATTTGCGGGCCGTTCGATGACGGTGTTGTTTTGAATTAAGGGAACTTGAAAATTTTCAATTCGATTGTTTTTAGGATCGGTAATCAATCCCCAATAACCTCCCTTTTCTTCTAATACAGATTGGGGAGCATCCATATCATTGGAATAAGGAATACCAAAATAATAATCAAAACCATGTTGCAAGGGGAGGTATTCTTTTTGATGTCCCAAATGCCATTTTCCGATACAAGCTGTTTTGTAATTTGCTTTTTTAAGTTGTTCGGCTAGGGTAATTTCACTGCTGGGAAGCCCGTGGTGTGAATCTGGGAAGAGAACGCGATAGTTGTCGCTGCTCATCCCACTTCGCACAGGGAGACGCCCCGTTAATAATGCGGCTCTACTAGGGGTGCATACACTGGCTCCAACATAAAATTGTGTCCATTTTTGTCCTTCTACAACCATTTGGTCTAAGTTTGGGGTCTGGATGGTAGGATGCCCAAAGGAACTCAAGTCTCCATAGCCCAAGTCGTCTGCAAAAATGACAATAATATTTAGGGGTTGTCCATCATTTTGAGCCGTGAGACTTTTGGAAATTGAAAAAAAAAGAAGGAGAAAGAAAAATCTTAAAGTATGCATGTTTTTGATTTTTAAACGGTTCCACCAATTTAAAAAGAATTTTTACTTTTTTTAATTTAAAACAGAGTTCAATATTTAGTAGAAAATAAATTTATTTTACATTTGCATTCCATTATGTAGAAGCAGCTCAGGGTAGCGCATCATCCGCCAGAGGCGGATGAGGGTCACACAGAGTGTT
>CAXGYE010000169.1:0-3794 GCA_964013865.1 uncultured Flavobacteriaceae bacterium | reverse complement strand
TTGCTAACAGGAGCTTCAACGGCAGCGATCGTAGCGCGTTGTGCGATACAATTGGCTCCAGAGGTAATTTGTCCTTGCATTTTGTTACAGGCTTTAGCCAACCATTCAGGTGCTCCGATATATCCAATTCTCCAACCTGTCATCGCAAAGGCTTTCGCCACTCCATTGACCGTAATAGTTCGGTCGTAGAGCTCTGGAATTGCAGCAATACTAAAGTGGGAAGTTCCGTAATTGATGTGTTCGTAAATCTCGTCCGAAAGGATAAAAATATCAGGATGTTTTTCTAAGACTTTACCCAAGGCACGATATTCTTCCTCAGTATAGATCGTTCCGCTGGGGTTGTTTGGCGAATTGAACATCACCAACTTCGTTTTTGGAGTAATGGCGGCTTCCAATTGAGCTGGAGTGATTTTAAAATCCGTTTCAATACTGGAAGGAATAATAGTTGATTTTGCTTCTGCCAAAGTTGCAATGGCAGAATAGCTTACCCAGTAAGGAGCGGGGAGTAGCACTTCGTCTCCAGGATCCAAGAGAACCATACACACATTGGCGATGGATTGTTTTGCCCCTGTGGAAACTACAATTTGAGAAGGCGAATATTCTAGTCCATTATCTCTTTTGAATTTGGTACAAATCGCGGTTTTTAAATCTGCGTAACCATCTACAGGGGAGTACGAATTCCAATTGTCTTCTACGGCTTGAATGGCAGCCTCTTTTATAAACTCTGGAGTATTGAAGTCGGGTTCCCCCAAACTCAATCCAATAACATCGACCCCCTGGTTTTTTAACTCACGGGCTTTTGCCGCCATAGCAAGCGTGGCAGAAACGGGTAAACTAGTAATACGTGCTGAAAGTGAATCCATAATTGAAAATTAGCTGGGCTGGACTCCCATTTGTTTTAAAAACTTGAAGTGTGATAAAAGTGCACTTCGGGTGGTTTTGTATTCGTTGTAAGGTAGGTTAAACTCCTTTGCAGTTTTTTTGACAATAGCACCAATATGGGTGTAGTGTATGTGACTGATATGAGGAAAGATATGATGTTCAATTTGGTGGTTCAATCCTCCTGTGAACCAATTCACAAATCGATTTTTGGTTGAAAAGTTTACAGTGGTTAGAAGTTGATGAATGGCCCAAGTATTTTTCATTGTACCTGTTTCATCCGGTTTGGGCATTTCTGCGTCTTCCATGACATGGGCTAATTGAAAGACCAAACTAAGAATAAGCCCTGCGGTATAATGCATGACGACAAACCCAATAAGTATCGCCCACCAAGGCGCATTTAAAAAGATCATTGGGATGACCAGCCAAATGGAAAAATAAACAACTTTTGAAATAACCAATCCAGTCCATTGGAGACTTGGTCGCTTGCTATTCAAGTAAGAAAGCTTTCGAGCGGTGTAGCGTTTCATTTGTTGAAAATCTGAAAAGATAGCCCAATTTATGGTTAAAAGCCCATACAATAGTACAGAGTAGAAATGTTGAAACTTGTGGTGAGGGAGCCACTTGGCGTGTTTTGAAAATCGAAGTACTCGGCCCGCTTCTAAATCCTCATCATGACCGTGAATATTGGTGTATGTATGATGTAAAAGGTTGTGTTGTACTTTCCAGTTAAAAACATTTCCTGCCAGAATATAAATACTGCTTCCCATTAGTTTGTTGACCCAAGGGTATTTTGAAAAAGAACCGTGATTGCCGTCATGCATCACATTCATCCCAACACCCGCCATTCCGATCCCCATCACTATACACATGGGGAGTTTGTACCACAGGCTGATGTCCAGCAAAAAAACCAATACATACGGTGCGGTCAATAAAGAAAACATTACAAGGGATTTCAGGTAAAGTTTCCAGTTCCCAGTTTTTTGAATTTTATTTTCTTTAAAATATTGGTTAACCCGAAGATTTAAAATTCTAAAAAATTTTTTGGAGTCTTTTCGCGAAAAGCGAAGGCTTTGTGTAGCTTGCATAAAAATATTTGTTACGCTAAAATACTAGAAAATTTATTTTAAATCGACAGAAGTATAAAAAGTTGTGGAAGAACTTACTAAATATTTTCCCGAACTGACAGTTTTACAACAGTACCAATTTGAAAAGCTTTATGGGTTGTATCTGGAATGGAATGCAAAGATCAACGTCATTTCCCGTAAGGATATGGACGCTTTTTACGAGCGTCACGTACTTCATTCTTTAGGGATTGCTAAGGTAATTTCGTTTCAATCTAACACACATATTTTGGATGTGGGAACGGGAGGTGGATTTCCAGGGATTCCCTTGGCCATACTATTTCCCGAAGTACAGTTTGAATTGATCGATAGTATTGGAAAAAAAGTCAAGGTTGTAAAAGAGGTAAGTCAAGCCCTGGGGTTACAAAATAGTTCTGCACAACAGCTTCGTGCAGAAGCCTTTACTGGAAAAGTTGACTTTGTAGTGAGCCGTGCCGTAACCCAGATGGAGTCCTTTGTTCCTTGGGTACAAAAAAAGATAAAGCCGGAAAGTAAACATTCTTTAAAGAACGGAATTTTATATCTCAAAGGAGGTGATCTGACCGAAGAATTGAAGTCTTTTCCTGCCGCAGAACACTATGAATTAAAGCGGTTTTTTAAAAGCCCCTTTTTTGAAACTAAAAAAGTGGTTCACCTTCCTCTTTAGCGCGTGCTAAGTTTTCTTTTTGCTTGGTCGTTTTGTTCGAAAAACTGTTCAAACAACTTTTCCATCCGATTAAAGTGTTGATCCAAGATAGAGTCCAGATTTTTTTCTTGAAGGTCTCTTTTAAAATGAAGAAAATGATTTGGAATTTCCATTACTGAGTCCTTCCTAAAAATAGAGATATTGGGAACCATTTTGTGTCCTTTTAAGCTGTCGAGCAGATCCCTATCTTTAAAAAGAAAAGCTCTTTTGTGACTCAACAGCGAGTCCATTCTTAGGTTGTGAATGGGCAGAGAATCTGAAAGAAACTTGAATTGAAAACTATTATGAAGTCCGTGTCCTTTTTCAACACGTGTAGAGTCGTATCGAATCAAGTTTCCCTTTTTATCGTATTCTTTGTAAACACGAAACTCAACATCGTTTTTTGTGCTGGGTGCTTTTTGAGCAATGCTGAAAAAATTAAACACGAAAAATGTCGCAAGTAAAATCAAATTTTTCATAAGAGTGGGGTATTCGTTTCGTAGAAAAGACGAACGAGCACTCAAAATGTAACACTGAAAGGAGGAATTAATTTTCCTCCAAAAAGGGATAACGATAATCGGATGCAGGGACAAAGGTCTCTTTGATGAGTCGGGGTGATACCCAACGCAAGAGATTTAAGGAAGAGCCTGCTTTGTCATTGGTTCCTGAGCCTCTAGCTCCACCAAAGGGTTGTTGTCCCACTACAGCGCCAGTGGGTTTGTCATTGATGTAAAAATTCCCAGCACTGTTTTCTAAAGCAGTAAGCGCTTCTTCCAGTGCATATCGATCTTGCGAATAAACGGCCCCTGTTAGGGCATATTCAGAAGTTTGATCCACCAGATTCAAGGTGTTACTCCACTCCGCATCAGGATAAACATACAGCGTCACTAAAGGGCCAAAAAGTTCTCGGCTCATCGTGTCGTAATTTGGATTTGTAGTCAGTACGACTGTGGGTTCAATAAAGTAACCTTTGGAGTCGTCATAGCCTCCTCCTGCTACAATTTCTACATCTTGGTCTTTTTTAATTTGTTCGATAGCGGCGACCAATCGGTCGTAGGCTCCTCTGTGAATGACCGCGGTGACGAAATTTTTAAAGTCAGCAGGTGATCCCATAGAAATGGTTTTTA
>CAXGYE010000168.1:0-3842 GCA_964013865.1 uncultured Flavobacteriaceae bacterium | reverse complement strand
GATCAATCAACAAGGAATGGAAATTCCTTTGGAAATAATACAATTAAAAGATGGCAGACAAATGCAAGTCATAAATTTTCAAGGTAAAGAAATTAAGCAAGGGGTTTATGATGGCACACACTTGTGGTCCCATAACTTTATGACGATGGAGGCAGAGGAAAGTGATGCGGAAGCTACCGCCAATTTTAAATTGGAATTAAATGATTTTCCCGACTCCTTTATCAATTATAAAGAAAAAGGATACACTGTTGAACTTATGGGCACTGAATCTTTTGGAGGTACAGAAACGTTTAAAATTAAATTAGTTAAAGAACCCAAAACCGTAGATGGTGCAGTTGTTGACGACATTTCATTCTATTTCTTTGACGTTGATAATTTTGTACCCATTGGCATTCATAGTGAAATCACCTCGGGTCCAGGAAAAGGAATGACTTCAGAAATATCGTTTAGTGATTATGATGAGGTTGACGGATTGTATTTTCCTTTTTCGATGACACAAGGGGTCAAGGGTCAACCTGGACAACCCATCACAATGAGTGAAATTATTTTGAATCCTGAAGTAGATCCTTCAGCCTTTGAGCTACCTGCCAAACAGTAGCATTTAATCCTTTTATCACAATTCAAATGAAAAACTTTAGTACTTGTATGCTATCCGCATTGTTTATGGTCATCAGCCTGTTTTCAAATGCACAAAGTAATTCCATAAAAGAGGGGAAAGCACTTTTTGGAGACCTTACAGCAAGACACATAGGTCCTGCCTTAATGAGTGGAAGAATCAATGATTTAGAATTACACCCCACTAATGATAGAATCATTTATCTAGGAGCTGCTGGAGGGGGAGTATGGAAATCAAATGATGGGGGAGCTACGTTTAATCCCATTTTTAATGATCACATTCAATCGATAGGTACTGTGACTTTAGACCCCAACGACCCCGATAAAACGATTTATGTTGGAACAGGAGAAACTTGGACAAGAAATAGTGTCTCTTATGGAGATGGATTGTACAAATCTACAGATGGAGGGTCTAATTGGAATAAAATTGGTCTTGAAAACTCAGAACGAATTGCCAGTGTGATTGTCAATCCTGAAAATTCCAATGAAATTTATGTAGGGGCACTAGGAGCCTTGTGGGGCGATAATGAAGAGCGAGGTGTATTTAAATCATCAGACGGAGGAACAACTTGGGAAAAAATCTTGTACATCAATCCAAAAACAGGCTGTGCAGATTTAATCATGGATCCCACTAACCCATTAGTTTTATATGCTTCGATGTGGGAGTTTAGAAGAACGGCTTGGTCTTTTGATTCTGGGGGAGAAAACAGTGCTCTGTACAAATCTACCGATGGTGGGAAAACATGGAATAAGATTCACAAAGGGTTTCCTGAGGGGAAATTAGGAAGAATGGGAATTGCGCTCGCACCTAGTAAACCCGAAACCCTTTACACCGTTATTGAAGCGGAAAAGAAAGAAGATAAAGGCTTGTACCGAAGTAATGATGGAGGTGCAAACTGGGAGCAACTAAATAACGATTTTGAGATTACCGTTCGCCCTTTTTATTTTTCCAGAATCGTCGTTGATCCAAAAGATGAAAATGTAATTGTAAAAGGAGGTCTTTATGGTTCTATTTCAAAAGATGGAGGGAAAACATTTAAGAATCTTGGGAACATGCATAGTGATGTACATGACATCGTTTTTTCAAATGCGCATTCAGATCATATGTTTTTTGGAACAGATGGAGGAGTGTACAGAAGCTGGAACGGAGGGACTACCTGCGAAATTGTAGAAAACTTACCCTTATCTCAGTTTTATCAAATTAGCGTAGACGATAAAACACCCTACAATGTCTATGGAGGGCTTCAGGACAATGGCTCATGGTACGGACCTTCCTCCTCTCCTGGAGGTGTGCAAGCAAGAGATTGGAATTCTGTGGGTGCAGGTGACGGATTTCGTGTTTTAAAACATCCCACCCAAAACATCATTTATTCTGAAATGCAAGGGGCGGATAATGTGTGGCGTATTGACACAGACCGAGAACTTATTAAAACCATCCAACCTTTACCCACAAGCCAAGATCAAAAGTTGCGATTCAACTGGAACCCCCCAATGGCTGTAACCTCGCTTCATCCCGATAGACTTTATATTGGGAGTCAGTTTTTACATCAATCAGATGATCAGGGTGCTACTTGGAAGATTATCTCCCCAGATTTATCGACTAACGATCCCGAAAAACAGAATCAAGACAATTCAGGAGGTCTTTCAAAAGACAATTCTGGTGCTGAAAATCACACAACCATTTTCACTATTGCTCCCTCAGAGATCGACGCCAACATCATTTGGGTAGGTACAGACGATGGGAATGTTCAGCTTACCCAAGACGGTGGGAAATCTTGGGCCAATACAGTTGCAAACATTCCAGATTTGCCAAAAAACACTTGGTGTTATCACATAGAAACCAGCACATTAGACAAGGCGACAGCCTATGCTGTCTTTGACGGTCATACCAACAACGACAAAACTCCCTATGCTTACAAAACAACAGATTTTGGTAAAACATGGACCAATATCATTACCGATGAAGTAGCAGGTGTCGTTCGAAATATTCAAGTGGATTACGAAAATCCAGACTTGCTTTTCTTAGGGACAGAATTGGGACTTTACATAACACTAAATGGAGGAGAGAAGTGGTTCAAGTTCACGAACAATATGCCTGCCGTAGCCACTCATTTTATTGATCTTCAAAAGCAAACAAATGATTTGGTGCTGGGAACTCACGGTAGAGGAATCATTATCATTGACGACATTTCTCCATTGCGAGAACTGGATGAAAATGTGATGAATAAAACACTACACTTCTTTAAAAGTAAACCCACAGTAATAAAAGAAACGCAAAACTTTTCAGGAAACTTTGGGAATGAAACCCAGTTTGTGGGAGGTAATAAATCCAGCTTGGCACAAATCAAATACTACTTGAAAAAGCGGCATACTTTTGGAAAAATGACAATGGCTATTGTCAATCAAAAAGGCGATACCCTCTCTGAGATAACACCGGGTAAATCAAAAGGAATTAATATTGTGAACTGGTCCTATAGGCTTAAACAGCCAAAAGTAGCGAAAGGAAAAACATTTTCATTTGGTGGCTTTACTTCTCCTTTATTGCCAGCAGGAAGCTACACAGCCAAGATTTCAAAAGGACGGCAAACATTTGAACAACCTTTTGAATTGGTGTACGATGAACAAATTCAAATTCCTGAAGCGGATCGGGAACAAAAACAGAAAATAGTAAGTGAACTCTACGATATGATTGAATCTTTAGCCTACGCTGTTTTTCAAGTAGATACTTACCTAGCTTATGCTTCAACATCCAAAAAACGAAAATTAGAAACTAAGTTGACGGAGTTGAAGGAATCAATGGTCATTACAACAGGGGATAATTATGTGGGAACAGCGGAACCGCAACTACGAGAAAAAATGACAGCCCTGTTTCAAAAAGTGGAGAATAACTATGGTGCCCCTACAGCAAATGAGCTTGAGAATTTAGAAACCATTCGTAAATACAATGCTGAGATGTTGCAGTCACTAAAAGAGTTAAAAAAGAAATACAAACTCGAAAATAAAGTTCCGCTAAAACCGTTTGAAGTTTTTTTAAGAAATGAGTGATACTAAGTAATCAAGGAATTGCCTCAATTAATTTTTTGGTGTACTTATTTTTTGGATTTTGATACAAGGCATCGGCTTCTTGCAGTTCAACCAATTCTCCGTCTTGCATCACCATGACTCGATCTGACATGTATTTTACTACTGCTAAATCGTGCGAGATAAAAAGATAACTCAACCCCAGT
>CAXGYE010000167.1:0-3885 GCA_964013865.1 uncultured Flavobacteriaceae bacterium | reverse complement strand
AATCTGAATTAAAGTAGCTACTTACATCAATTAAGAATCGATCCGTTTCTTTGTTTTTGATTGAGAAGCTTGCAAGTATAGGAGGAAAATTATTTTGTGCCACACTTTGTGCGATAGGGTCTTCTTGATCGGCAATATTCACATAGCTTTTTTGAGTCAGTACAATTTGTGTTCCTTTTTTTGAAAAGTGAATAAGTTGTTCACTGGTCTTGGAGCCTGCATTTTGATAGGCTTGAAAATTAGCAGGAAACTGAACAAAACGAGTGACCATCAACAAATCTTTATCCAACAAATCACTTCCAATTTCAAAATAAATTTTATTGTCTTTAACGTACGATTTAATTAGACCCTCCTGCTTTTTTAAGTCTTGTGTAAGGGAGTCAATCGATTTTTTCGCATTCTCTTTTGTGTTTGACTTTTGGGCAAGAGAAGGGTTGAGGTTTAAAAAAAGGGACAGGAGTACTAGTAGAGAAATACGCATAGTTGTTTTTTTTACAATATCATAAAAAATGATTGAATTCGATTGTTTGAGCATGAATTAAAATGTATTTTGGTAGTACTAAAAACAAATCGATATGAAATCAATTGTTCTCTCTTTTTTGAGTGTGTTTTTATTTTTGCCTTTGCAAACCCTAGAAGCACAAAAACGAAAAAACAAAAAAACGACCGAATCTACTCCAACGGTATCTTTAGAGGCCTTTAATCTTCGTAATGTAGGTCCTGCCTTTTTATCGGGAAGGATTGCAGACATCAAAACCCATCCAGAAAATGAAAGCGTATGGTATGTGGCTACGGGTTCTTCTGGAGTTTGGAAAACGGTGAATGCGGGAACCACGTGGACCCCCATTTTTGACGATCAGCCTTCCTATTCCACAGGTTGTATTACATTGGATCCATCCAACCCTGATGTGGTTTGGGTAGGAACGGGTGAAAATGTAGGAGGGAGACACGTGGCCTACGGTGACGGAATATACCGAAGTGATAACGGGGGAACGACCTGGAAGAATATGGGCTTAAAAAAGTCAGAACACATTTCTGAGATCATCGTCCATCCAGACAATTCCGACGTGGTTTGGGTAGCGGTCCAAGGCCCGCTTTGGACCTCAGGTGGAGAGCGTGGGCTCTATAAAACGACCAACGGAGGAACCTCTTGGAAGCGCGTTTTAGGAAATGACCAATGGACTGGGGTTACCGACATTATGATTGACCCTAGAAATCCACAAATTCTTTATGCAGCCACTTGGGACCGGCACCGAACGGTAGCAGCACTAATGGGCGGAGGGCCAGGAACTGCCCTGTACCGATCCGATGATGGTGGTGAAAACTGGACAAAACTCACAGAGGGATTACCAGAGTCCAATATGGGAAAAATTGGAATCACCATTTCACCACAAAACCCTGATGTGGTGTATGCAGCCATCGAATTGGATAGAAAATCTGGAGCGGTATATCGTTCTTCGAATCGAGGGGCATCGTGGACCAAAATGTCCGATACCGTTTCGGGAGGAACAGGACCGCATTACTATCAAGAGCTCTATGCTAGCCCACACGAATTTGATCGTTTGTATTTAATGAATGTACGGGTACTCACTTCTGGTGACGGAGGGAAGACGTTTGTTCAGTTAAAAGAACGGGACAAGCATTCTGACAACCACGCCATCGTATTTAAAAAAGACGATCCCAATTATATTATGCTAGGAACGGATGCAGGGATTTATGAAACATTTGATAATGCTGAAACTTGGAGGTATATTAAAAACCTGCCGCTCACACAATTCTATAAAGTAGCGGTAAACAATGCCGAGCCTTTTTATCACATTTTTGGAGGAACTCAGGACAACGGCTCTGCAGGTGGCCCTTCTGCTACAGACGAACGCGAAGGAATTGCAAACAAACATTGGTATAAAACCCTTTTTGCTGATGGGCATCAATCGGCTACCGATCCTGTGTACAACGATATTATTTATGCGGAAACCCAGCAAGGAGGGTTGTACCGGATAGATTTGACTACAGGAGAACAAGTATCTGTCCAACCCAAAGCGGGTCTGGGAGAATCCCATGAACGTTTCAATTGGGATGCACCTATTCTGGTGAGCCCACACAACCCGAAACGTCTCTATTTTGCTTCTTACCGCGTATGGAAATCAGAAAGCAGGGGAGACGATTGGGAACCCATCTCAGGAGATTTGACTCGAAACGAAGACCGTTTGACGCTTCCCATCATGGGACGCAAACAAAGTTGGGACAATGCTTGGGATGTGGGGGCCATGTCTAATTACAACACCATAACTTCTTTAGCAGAATCTCCTGTACAGGAAGGCTTACTTTATGCAGGTACCGACGATGGATTCATTCAAGTTTCAGAAAATGGGGGAGAAAGCTGGAGAAAAATACCGGTTACTGCTCTCGGTTTGGCTCCACGTACTTTTGTGAATGATATTAAAGCAGACTTGTTTGATGCCAATACGGTTTATGTCGCTTTGGACAATCACAAAGAAGGCGATTTTAATCCTTATTTATTTAAAAGTACAGACAAAGGACAAAGCTGGCAATCCATCAGCGGGAATATTCCAGACCGTACTTTAGTATGGCGTATGGTTCAAGATCCTGTAAAAAAGAACTTGCTCTTCGCAGCGACCGAGTTTGGAATTTACACTTCGCTAAATGGAGGAACGTCTTGGCAAAAACTGGGGGGAGCACCCACCATCTCTTTCCGTGATTTGACTATTCAAAAGCGGGAAAACGATCTGGTAGCGGCTTCTTTTGGTCGTGGGTTCTTTGTTTTAGACGATTACAGTGCACTTCGTGAATTTACAGAAGACAACCTCAGCCAAAAAGGAAAGCTCTTCACCCCGAGAACAGCCAAGTGGTTTGTTCCGCGAAGTAATATTGGCAACACAGGAGCGGATTATTATTTTGCAAAAAACCCAACTTACGGGGCGGTATTCACCTACCATTTGGCAGATGAATACCAAACGGCAAAGGAAGTTCGTAAAGAGAAAGAAACAAGCCTAAACAAGAATAAGGCAGACATTCCTTTCCCCGGATGGGATGCCTTGGATACGGAGCGTCAGGAAAAAGAGGCTCAAGTCGTACTGAGTATTCAAGACAGTCAGGGGAACGTGATTAATAAAATTAGTCAGAAGGCTTTTCAAGGAAGTCATCGTATGGCTTGGAATTTTTCACACTTTAACCCCTATTCTATTTCGGACAGTCCCTCACGTTACAGAGGGGGAGGTGCGTTAGCAAAGCCGGGTACGTATCAGGCTTCTTTATCCCTGGTTCAAAATGGAGAGGTAATACCTTTAGATGGACCGATTTCCTTTGAAGTTAAAGCCCTGCGTGAGGGAGTTTTAAAAGGAGTCAGTCATGAGGAGTATAACGCGTATCTAACTGAGATTACTCAAGTGTACAAGTCCATTAGTGCGGTTCGCGATGTATTGTCAGAGAGTGGGAAGATGCACAAGGCAATGGTTACTGCACTGGCACAAGCGAAGATTCTTCCCGGAACTTTGGAGCCTAAACTGGAGGCATTGAAATTAGATTTGACACGTATCAAACAAAGTATATCAGGAAGTCCTTCTCGAAGAGAAGTGGGAGAGCGCAATCCTGCAGGAATACAAAGTTTTCTGTCCAATGCAATGGTCGGTTTGCGAAACTCCTACGGTCCAACACCGCTTCATAGAAAGAGTTTAAAAATAGCGAAAGAGCTTTTGATTCAGCTCAGAGCTGAGGTTAAAACAATTAGTGAAGTTCGAATTCCAGACATAGAAGCCGCCTTGAAAGCTGCAGATGCTCCCTACATTTTGGGACAAGGAATTGAATAAGCACGCAGTGTTTAAAAATGAAAAAGGCTGCAGATCGGAAGAGCGTCGTGTAGGGAAA
>CAXGYE010000166.1:0-3902 GCA_964013865.1 uncultured Flavobacteriaceae bacterium | reverse complement strand
CATTTTTTTAATCCTGCTCGTTATCTACGTTTGCTGGAGGTCATACCTACGGCAGATACCGCTCCTGAAATAACAGACTTCTTTATGGAGTTTGGAACGGTGACTTTAGGAAAGCAAACCGTCTTATGTAAAGATACTCCTGCATTTATCGGAAATCGAATCGGGGTGCTCTCTGGAACAGAAATCACTCTTTTAACCGAAAAATATAAATTTAAAATTGAAGAGGTGGATGCCATGACCGGCTCCTTAATTGGAAGACCTAACACGGCAAGTTTCCGATTGCAAGACCTGGTCGGTTTAGATACTGGAGACAATGTAAGTCGTTTTGTGATGGAAAATGTGGAAGGCGACGCATACATCGATTCATTAAAAGAAAAACCAGAACCCAAATTCATGCGTTTCCTTTTAGACAATAAATTTTTGGGTAATAAAACGGGAAAAGGATTCTATGAAAAAACCAAGAAAAAAGATGCGAATGGCAAAACCATAATCAATGCACTAAACCTAGAGACGTTACAATATGAACCTGCGATTCGTCCAAAAATAGAACTGGTCAAAACTGCCAAAGGAATGGGCTTGATGAGCAAGCGCTTGCAGTATTTGGTATCGGGGGATTCTAAAGAGCAAAACTTTTTCAAAGACTATTTTGGAACCCTTTTGGGCTATGCTGCGGCACGAGTTCCGGAAATTTCAGATCAGTACTATCCCCTAGATGACGCCATGCGTACGGGCTATGTCTGGGATTTCGGTCCCTTTGAGTATTGGGATTTAATTGGACTGGAGCGCGGAATGGAATTAATCAAAGCCCAAGAGGGCCAAATTCCTCAATGGATTTTGGATCTGCAAGCGGCTGGCGGGACGTCTTTTTACAAATTTGAAAACGGACAAAAAAAATACTTTAACATTCAATCCAAAACATACGAACCTCTTCCAGGAACAGAATCGTTTATTATTTTAGATAGCTATCGAGAGCAGGCTCCAGTACTAAAAAACAGCGAATGTACCGTACACGATATTGGAGACGGAGTACTTTGCCTAGAATTTACGAGCAAGAGTAACTCCATTGGAGAAGGAATTGGAAAAGGACTTCATGAAGCTATTGAACTAGCTGAGGAGGGCGATTGGAAAGGACTAGTAATTGGAAATAATGCCAAGCAATTTTCTGTAGGCGCTAATTTGATGAATATCGGAATGTTTGCCATGCAAAAGCAGTTTGATGTACTAGAGCGCTTTGTGGACGACTTCCAAAAAATCAATATGAAAATCAGAACTTCAAAAATTCCCGTAGTGGTATCCACACAGGGGTATGTCTTTGGAGGAGGTTGTGAAATTTCCATGCACTGTGATGCGGGGATTTATGCTGCAGAGTCCTATATCGGTTTGGTAGAGGTCGGCGTCGGTTTATTACCTGGAGGGGGAGGAACCAAGGAATTCGCCTTACGTGCCTCCGACGACTTTTTTGAAGGAGACGTTCAAAACCCTACTTTGATCAATTATTTTAAATCCATTGCTACGGCTGCTGTTTCCACTTCGGCTTATGAAGCGTATGATTTGGGATACCTGAAAAAAGAGCGAGATTTTGTTTGTGTCAATACCCCTATGAATATCGGTAGGGCGAAGGATAAAGTTTTAGAATTGGCTAAAAACTATATGCCTCCGAGTAGTAGAACAGATGTACACGTTCTGGGTAGAGGTGGGATGAGTGTGCTTTACTCCGCGATCAATGAATTCCGTTTGGGTGAGTATATGTCCGACTACGATGTAGAAATTGCTCGCAAAGTAGCCCACGTCATTTGTGGTGGCGATTTAACAGCACCTCAAAAAGTAAGTGAACAGTATTTATTGGACATTGAACGCGAAGGATTTATGAGCCTGTTGGGCAATCAGAAAACACTCGATCGAATCCAATATTTGTTAATGAACAACAAACCTTTAAGAAACTAAACGATGGAAGCATATATCATTCAAGGCTACAGATCAGCTGTAGGAAAAGCAAAAAAAGGAGGGTTTAAAAATTACCGTTCTGACGATCTCGCTGTCCAAGTCATCCAACACTTGATGCAAGCGGTTCCACAAGTGGATCCCAAACAAGTGGATGATGTTATTGTGGGCTGCGCCAATCCAGAAGGAGAACAAGGACTTCAGGTAGGACGTTTGATTTCTGCAAGAGCTCTAGGCAAAGAGGTGGCTGGGATCACCATCAATCGCTATTGTGCTTCAGGACTAGAGGCCATTGCTCAGGCTGTAGGAAAAATCAAAGCAGGTTTTGGTCATATTTACGTTGCGGGCGGTGTGGAAAGCATGAGTATGCTCCCCATGACAGGTTATAAATTAGCCCCCAGTTATGAGGCCAATATGGAAAACATCAACTACCATGTCAGTATGGGACATACGGCAGAGGCCGTAGCGGGGAAATATGGAATTAGCCGTGAGGCTGCAGACCAATTCTCCTTTGAATCCCATAAAAAAGCGGCAGCAGCAATTGACTCTGGGGCTTTTAAAGATCAAATTTTACCAGTCACGGTAGAAGAAGTGTTTGTTGCTGATGGAAAACGAAAAACTAAATCCCATACGGTTGATACCGATGAAGGCGTTCGGCGGGATACCACCGTAGAGGGACTTTCGAAACTCCGAGCCGTATTTAAAAATGGAGGGGTAGTAACTGCGGGGAATGCTTCTCAAACTTCAGATGGAGCCGCTTTTACGCTAGTGGTTAGTGAAGCTATGGTAAAGGAGTTAAAGTTGGAACCCATTGCCCGATTGGCAGCTTGTGCTGTGGGTGGTGTAGATCCTTTGTATATGGGTATCGGTCCTTGTGTAGCCATTCCCAAAGCGTTGAAACAAGCGGGGCTACAACTCAATGCAATTGAACAAACGGAGCTAAACGAAGCGTTTGCTGTTCAAGCTTTAGCAGTTATTCAAGAAGCAGGACTCAATCCAGAAACTGTTAATGTAAACGGAGGGGCTATCGCATTGGGGCATCCTTTGGGGTGTACCGGAGCAAAATTGAGCATTCAGCTTTTGAATGAAATGAAAAAACGAGAGCAACGTTACGGTATGGTCACAGCCTGTGTAGGTGGAGGTCAGGGAATTGCAGGAATTTTTGAGCGGCTCTAGGGTGAACAAAACAGTAAAGGTTTTAGGAAAACGAGCGAGCCAAAAGGAGCAGGTCCGCAACCGATTGATGCAAGAAGGATTAGGATTATTTTCCTCTGTAGGACTTGAAAAAACCACTGTTGCGCATATCGTAGAACAAAGTGAGATTGCCCGAGGGACTTTTTACAACTACTTTCCGGATACCCAGTCGCTTTTTGATGCTTTAATTGAGGAACTCAACCAAAACGTTAAAAGTGCCATTCAGCAAACCCGAAAAGAGAGTGACAATGTGTACGACTACTTGTACGGGACTTTTAAAAGTTATTTTGATCTGATCGGAACCCCAGAAATGATTCAGTTTCATATTTTGAATCAAGCACACATCCGACAAAGCTCTTACCAGAGCGATATAATCAAAACCATTGTCAAGAATCTAAACCGAGATTTAAAGTCAGATTTAAAAATCAAATCGTTTACAGAAAAATACGAGTTTTTGTTGCTGAGCTTTATGTTGGTTGGGGCTCCCCCAGAACTTTTTATAGCCACACACACCTCCGAGATTAATTTTAGTAGTGATCAACTAGCCACCTTTTTAGCCAAACTTTTCTACAAGGTGTTAATGGAGTGAGTTGATTTCAGATATACCAAAAAGCTTTTTAAAAATTGTTACTATCTTTGGTACAATCCTTAAATCTGAGTCCCATGCAGAAGCTTGTTTATTCAGACAAATTTCAAGATCGAAAAAATAGTTTGCAACTCTCTATCCCCTTAGTAAGTTTTCAAGACACGAAAGGAATTTTTATTCA
>CAXGYE010000165.1:0-3908 GCA_964013865.1 uncultured Flavobacteriaceae bacterium | reverse complement strand
ACTTCTACGATTTGCCCTTGGTCCATCACCACAATCCGATCTGCATTTTTAACAGTAGCTAAACGATGGGCAATCACGATGGAGGTTTTTCCTTTTGTTAAGGTGTCTATTGCCCTTTGTATAATTTCTTCTGAATAGCTATCCACAGAGGAGGTGGCCTCGTCCAAAACTAAAATCGTAGGGTCAGAGAGGTAGGCTCTTAAAAAAGCAATTAACTGTCTTTGTCCTGAAGAAAGCATCACTCCGCGTTCTTTGACATTGTAATCGTATCCTTCGGGTAAGGATTGGATAAAATCGTGTACTCCAATTTCCTTAGAGGCTTGAATGACTTGAGCTCTAGTGATTTTTGGGTTGAACAGCGTAATGTTGTTGTATAAACTATCGGCAAAAAGGAATACATCTTGAAGCACCACAGAAACGTGTTTCCTAAGGGTTTGTAAATCATAGGAGCGGATGGAGGTCCCATCGATGGTGATGTCACCCGAGTCGAATTCATAAAAACGGGATAGTAAATTGATAATCGTAGATTTTCCTGCACCTGTTGCCCCAACTATGGCAATGGTTTCTCCCGCTTTGATGTCTAAAGAAATCTCCTTGAGTACGGGTTCTCCAGGTAGATAAGAAAATCCTAGTTTTTTAAGCTGAATAGCACCTTTTAACTCCGTGGGAAGGAACGTCCCTTTGTCTTCAATGTTGCTTTCTGTTTCTAGAATTCCAAAAATCCGATCGGCAGCCACCATTCCCATTTGCAGGGAATTAAACTTATCTGCTATTTGTCGCAGAGGTCTAAAAAGCATTTGGGACATCTGTATGAATAGGAAAATAGTTCCCAAGGAAACAGCTCCCCCAGAAATAACATTCACTCCCCCATACCACACCAACAAACCGATGGTAACCGAAGAGGAGATTTCCGCAACAGGGAAAAAAATGGAGTTAAACCAAACTGTCTTGAGCCAAGCCTGTTTGTGCTTTTCGTTGATCGCTACAAAGTTGTCGTACTCAATCTTTTCTCGATGAAAGAGCTGAACAATTTTAATTCCGCTGATTCGCTCTTGAACAAAAGAATTGAGGTTGGCAACTTGTAAACGCACTTCTTCAAAGGCTTTTTTCATCGACTTTTGAAACAGTCGGGTGGCGTAAAGGATTACGGGCAAAACAGAAAAAACGATCAAAGAAAGGCGCCAATTCACATACAACATGACCACTATGACTAAAATCATCTTTAGCAGATCCGCAATGATCATAAATAAGCCTTGAGAAAAAATACTTGCAATGGTTTCTATATCACTTACGGCACGAGTCACCAAGCGACCCACGGCGGTTTTATCAAAATAAGCCATCTTGAAGTGAATGATCTTATCGAATAACTTCACTCTCAAATCTTTAATGACCTTTTGTCCTAGCCAATTGGCATAGAAGACAAAAAGAAACTGAAAGAGCACTTCCAGTAATAAAGTCACTAACATCAAGCCTACAAAAAGTTGCATTCCTGTGTAGTCTTTGGGAGTGATGTAGTCATCTACGGTGACTTTTAGTAAATAAGGTGTTAATGTAGAAGACACCGAGAGTAAAATCGCAGCAAACATTACAAAATAATAAGTCGCTTTGAACGGCTTAATAAAAGCCATTAGCTTCCCGAACAACTTCAGATCAAAAATTTTACCACTTACTTTTGCCATGCTTACAGATAGATATTTTTTGGGTATTCGATACGAGTTAAAAACAAACCCTGTGCGGGGACAGAATACCCAGCTTCAGATCGGTTTTTATTTTTTATAATTTGATGCAAATCCTCTACTTTTTTCTTTTTCAAACCAATCTCTACCAAGGTTCCTACAATGGCGCGTACCATGTTCCTTAAAAATCGGTTGGCCGTGATGGTAAAGGTATAACCCTTTTCTGAATTGGTCCAAGTTGCATGGCTAATCTTACACAAAAAGGTTTTTACATCGGTATGGGACTTTGAAAAACATTCAAAATCTTCGTACTCCAAAAGTAGGGCTGCCCCTTCATTTATCGCTTCCAAATCCAGAGGTTGTTTTACAAGGTACTGCAACTCGTTTCCAAAAGGTGTTTTTTCTTTGGCAATGTGGTATTCATAGGTTCTGGAAAGAGCATCAAAACGAGCATGCGCGTCTGGTTGAACTTCTTGAAGCGATTGAATGGCAATATCCTGGGGTAAAAACTGATTGAGTTGGTAAACAAAATGTTGATGTGCCGCTCCTGCTAAGTCTCCATCAAAATGAGCAATCATTTGGCGGGCATGAACCCCGGTGTCTGTTCGTCCTGCAGCTACTAAAGGAGTGGGAGTTTTTAACAAAGTTCCCAATGCGTTTTCCATAACCTCTTGCACCGAAAGTGCATTGGGTTGGCGTTGCCATCCGTGGTAATGGGTACCCGCATACGAAAATTCAAGAAAAAAACGCACAGTCTAACTTTAAAGGGTAAAGATAGTTTGAAATAATTTTGGATACAATCGCTTTCCCAGTCATTAAAAATTACGCTTTGGTATCTTTATTTGTCCGGTCGTGCAAACGGTCTAACACCCACTCCAGTTCCCTGGCTTTCGTCGATCTAAAGACATCGATAGTGAGGCTACCTTTTTTAATTTGGATGAGTTTATTATGACGTTCTGCATAACTTGCAAACAGCATCAGTAAAAGTAAAAAGGCGGTAATAACATCGTAAATACTAGCCGAGTCAAAAAAATACAAATAGAATGAAACTCCTGTAAAAACGAGAGTGAACCCGAACCCAATCCACCAGCCTTTTCCCATTTTTTTTAAAACCACTCGATCCATTTCTTCATAAAGGAGTTTACGCGGGGTATGGTCTTGTTCTAATTGAAAAAGGATGTACTCTTTATAAAAGTCAATTTTACTTTTACTCCTAGAGGTACTGATGAGGGATTCTGGTGCAGGATTCATAAAGTAGGTAATTGTAAGATTCGATATCTTTGGCGAATTAAAGTTATACTTTTTTGAAAAAAATCCTATTACTTTCCGATACTCATGGTCACATGGATGAAAAAATAGCTTCTTATGCCGCGCAGGCAGATGAAGTTTGGCATGCGGGAGATGTAGGTAATCCAGAGGTTTTGGATGCCCTAGAAGCGATAAAACCACTACGCGTCGTTTTCGGGAATATTGACGGGCACAGCGTACGTCTTCAAACCGAAGAGGTTTTACATTTTACATGTGAAGGAGTTGCGGTGGTAATGACCCATATAGCCGGCTATCCAGGAAGGTACACTACCTCAGCGAAAAAACTTATTGAAAAATACCAACCCCAACTGTTTATCTGTGGTCACTCTCACATACTAAAAGTGATGCAAGACAAAAAATACGGACATCTTCATATGAACCCAGGAGCCGTAGGCATCTCTGGCTTTCACAAGTTTAGAACCCTGCTGCGGTTTGAGATTGAAAAAGGAGAACTTAAAAACTTAGAAGCCATCGAACTGGGACAAAGAGGGAAATTAACGAATGCGGTCCACGGAACGGACTAAGGCTTCGTCTTTTAAAATGGCTCTTCGTGCTAAGAAGAGAAGGAGGATACTAGCCAGGGAAACCCCAAATACAAAATAGGTCAATGGATAAGCAACCCCAACAAAAAGTTGAACCCCGTAGTAGCCAACCAAAACCAATTGAATCACAATCGACAAGAGACACAAACGCGCTTGAAGCATTCGTTTTCTAAATAGGAATACCGAAAGCAACACCAGTGTCGGGTTGAGATAAAAAAGGTGGTTTTTGCCGATCCAGGAGGCCTCATTCCATAGTATTGAATAATACAATAATCCCGACAACAAAAAGAATGCGAATACGAAATACAGTGACTGAATACGTTGAATCATGCTTAAGTTTTCTGCAAAATTAAGTTTTTTTTAAAAGCTTTTATTTTAAATA
>CAXGYE010000164.1:0-3914 GCA_964013865.1 uncultured Flavobacteriaceae bacterium | reverse complement strand
GGAATGGGTTATTGAAATTAAAGAGGCTTTGGCAGCATTCGAAAAAGAAACGGGTAAAAAAGCAGCACCTTTTGGAGTAAATCTCATTGTTCATCCAACCAATCCCCGGGTGATGCCCGATTTAGAAATTTGTGTAAAACACCAAGTGCCATTAATTATTACCTCTTTAGGTGCTGTATCGGATTTAGTAGATGCGGTACACAGTTACGGCGGTTTAGTTTTTCACGACATCATCAAAAGACGTCACGCCGAAAAAGCATCAGAGGCAGGTGTTGACGGATTGATTTTGGTCGCCGCAGGCGCTGGGGGGCATGGAGGCACCTTGAATCCGATGGCTTTAGTAAACGAAATTAAAACCTTTTTCCATAAAACTATTTTACTCTCAGGTTGTATCAGTACGGGGAATGATATCGCTTCCGCGCTACAAATGGGAGCCGATCTGGCCTATATGGGGACCCGTTTTATCAATGTCACAGAAAGCATGGCGGATAAGGCCTACCAAGAAATGATACTTTCTAGTAAAGCCGAGGATATCGTCTATACTGCTGCAGTTTCTGGAGTACATGCTAGCTTTTTAAGACCTAGTTTGGAGTCTATGGGAATTACAGAAGCCCTTTGGAAACAGAGCAAAAAAGTAGATTTTGGAAGTGAATTGGATGCGGCTCAGGCAGAAGCTAAGGCTTGGAAAACCATTTGGTCCGCAGGGCAGGGGGTAACTTCCATCAGTGATATTAAATCCGTAGCAGAACTTACCGAACAACTTAAAAAAGAATTTCAAACGGCTTTAGAGACGCAGCAACAGCACTATAAAAAGTATTTTTAGTTTAGACGACCTTTACCTTGAATTTTGTGATTTGAGCAAAATCCTTATTGTTTTTGATTTGCTCAACTTCTAAATCGTAATCATTTTGTAAACCCAACCAAAATTGAGCTGAATTACCAAAATACTTGCTCAGTCGTAATGCGGTATCCGCAGTTACTTTTCGCTTTCCTTTAATTATTTGTGAGACACGAGTTTGTGGAACTTTTAAATCTTTCGACAAACGATAAGCAGAGATTCCTAAGGGTTTGAGAAACTCCTCTAATAAAACCTCTCCCGGGTGAATGTTGTTAAGCCTTTTCATATTCAATGATAATCAACGATTTCAACTTGAGTGGCATTACCACGATTCCACTCAAAAATAATCCTCCACTGCTTGTTAATTCGAATGCTATAATAACCTTTAAGGTTTCCCAATAACTTTTCTAATTGATTTGATGGAGGTATCCTCAAATCTTTTAGATCAACCGCATTGTGTAATATTCTTAATTTCCTACGTCCAATTTTCTGAACTTCCCAGGGGATCTTTTTTACGAAGAACCCTTTCCATAGTTGTTCAGTTTATTTGGAGCCGAATGTAAGAATCATAATAACGAATTACGTTACTAACGTCAAAGATAAGCAAAATTGTTTTTAGAAATAAAAATTACTTTAGTTTGAAGCGGTCAAACAAGTAATCAATAGTTCCGAATTGAGTTTGGAGTATAAAAAAGTTTTAAGATTAGCGCGTCAACCGGTAGATCAAAAGTGCGCTGCGTTGAATCAAGGCATTCATGGTCTTTAGATTAACGGTTTCTTGCGGCGTATGCGCACCCGATCCCATGGTTCCCAGTCCGTCTATCCCGTCTGTATAGTCTGCCACAAAAGAAATATCTGCGGCACCGCGTTTTAGCGGATCATAAGGCGCCACGCCCCCTTGTCCCATGTCTTTACTCACCTGATCTAATTCCGCAAGTACAGCAAGGTTTCCTTCCGTAGGACCCATTGCAGGATAGCTGTCTGTAAAACGTATACTGGCAGAAGTTTGAGGAAGATTTTTTGCCACAATTTCCCGCATTTTGGCACGGGTAGTTTCCTTTTGCTCTTCGGAGATAAAGCGCAGTCCTCCGTTGACTACTGCTTTTTGGGCCACGACATTGGTTTTGCCAAAGACGGTTCCGCTACTGGTTTGTTTGTCGTAGTCCACAAAGGTTCCTCCAAGTAATGTTCCGGGATTGAAGGTGAGGTACTCTTCTCCACGTACTTCTTCGTAAAAAGCATTGAGTATTCGGCTCATTTCAAAAATGGCTCCTGCACCCACACGCTCATTAAAGATTCCCGAGGAGTGTGCTCGTTTCCCTTGGGTTTCCACACGCCACCCTGAGGCTCCGCGCCGGGCGATCGTAGCATAGTCAAAACCTGAGGCATTTTCATAGCCTAAGGCAATATCTGCTTTTTTCCCTGCTTCAATTAAATCTTTCCTGGAAATTGACAGGGGCTTACCCGTACTTTCCTCGTCTCCAGTGAAGGCTACGGTGATGGAAGTATTTTTCAGTAGATTTAAATCGTATAAGGCTTTTAGAGCATAAAGCACGACTACATTGCCCCCTTTCATATCGTTGGCTCCTGGGCCATAGGCGATGCTATCTCTACGTTCAAACCTTTGGAAGGGGCTGTTCTCTTCAAAAACGGTATCTAAATGCCCAATCAAAAGGAGCTTCTTTCCTTTTTTACCTGTAATAGAAGCAAACAAATGTCCCGCTCGATTCATCTCTTCAGGCATGTCAATCCAGCGCGTCTCAAAGCCAATTGAATCAAAAGCGTCACTAAAGACAGAACCGACTTCACGAACTCCCTCTAGATTTAAGGACCCACTATTGATATTGACCACTTTTTCTAAAAAGGTAATGCACTCCTCGTCATAACTTTGGACTTTGTCGATGATTTTACGTTCAGTTTTACTCAGTTTTTGACTGTGTAACTGGGTACTTAGGGAACTAAGGAGGAGCAGCGATAAAACAGTTTTATTCATTTTAAAAGTTTTTGGTAAGAGACTTAACAATTTTATTTTCGGCTAAAAATTCTTGGGCAATGACCTTTAGAGTAGTGTAAAGAGGGATGGCAATGATCATTCCCACCGGTCCTAACAAGGTGCCCGAAGCGAGAATGACAATGAAAATTTCTAACGGATGGGATTTGACACTATTAGAAAAGATAAAAGGCTGACTAAAGAAATTATCGACCAACTGTCCAACAAAAAATCCGATCATGACGTAGATTGTTTTAGGAAGGATAACCGTACTAAAATCTGCGCCGATAAAACTACTCATGGTCAGTAGCAGCATTAGTACCGCTCCGATGATGGGGCCCAGATAGGGTATTAAATTTAATAGCGCACATAAAAAAGCAATGATGAAGGCATTTTCAACTGCAAACACACTTAAGACCACACTGTTAATCACCAAAAGGATACTGATTTGTAAAAGTAAGCCTAAGAAATAGCGGGAGAGTAATCCTTTGGTTTTGTCAATGGATTTTTCAACTCGATCGTTTACATTATCATTGACCAAGGCCAAAATAATCCGTTCCTGTAAGTGACTGTCTTTTAAGAAAAAAAACAGAATAAATACCACAGAAAAAAGCCCAATGGTAAAACCACCTAGCAATTCTAAAGTTTCATTCAAGAGTTGAGGAAGTAAACCAAAATTGACATTTTGGAACAGGTTATCAACAGATAGTTGTTGTTGCCAAAAACTGTTGTCTACTTGAAAATAAACACTAATCTCATCGACTAAAGTTTGGATATTCCCTTTAAGTAGTTCTACGTCTAACAATGAAAGATTTTCGCCTTGTTGAACCAAAAGGGGAACAAAGAGTGAAAAAAGACTGATTAAAAACCCTAACAAAAAGACGATACTGATACTGGTAGCCAAAACGGCACGCATTTTAAGGCGTTTCATCAAAAATTGATTGATAGGTCTTCCAATGAGACTAACGACACCGGCAATAAGCATATAGATTAAAAGAGTCTTGAGTTGATACAGTAACCATACTAACAAAAACAAGCCCAAGAGCTTAAGAATAGCCCAAAAGATTCCTGTTGTAATTTCTTTTG
>CAXGYE010000163.1:0-3940 GCA_964013865.1 uncultured Flavobacteriaceae bacterium | reverse complement strand
AAAATAGTCTGTTACATATTTCATATACTCCCCCAACTTGTTGTTGTGGAACGCTCGTGAAGTCAGAGTGAGTGTTTGCGCTTGATCCTGTAGTGCTTTGACGATTCTGGGGTGGCAATGACCTTGGTTTACAGCGGAATAGGCAGAAAGAAAATCATAATATTTTTTCCCTTCCACATCCCATAGGAAGACTCCTTCGCCTCGTTCCAATACAGCGGGAATAGGGTGATAATCATGTGCACCGTGTTGGTGTTCTAATTCGATCAAATTGTAACTTTCCACTAAAGGTTCCATTTCAAGAGTGTTTATTTATTCTGGGGCTAAAATTCTTGAGTAAAAATACTAAATATCCCCCCCAAAAACCTAACTGAAAAGACGATTTATTTTCTCAAGCCCACTACATTTGCAGCATGGGTAGAAAACGTGTAGAACGCTTCGAAAACGAATTGGTAGTCATCGACATCAATGCCAAGGGTATGGGCGTAGCGAAAACTGCAGAAGGAGCCGTTTGCTTTATCAAAAAGGTAGTCCCTGGCGATGTGGTAGACGTTCGTATTTACAAAAAAAGAAGAGGCTATTTTGAGGCGGAACCCACACGATGGATTCAAAAATCAAAGCAACGTACGGAACCCGTATGTGAACACTTTGGCGTTTGTGGTGGGTGTAAATGGCAACATTTAAGCTATGAAGGGCAATTAGCCTTTAAGGAAAAGGGAGTGTTGCACAACCTCAAACACATCGGAAAAGTAGAAACGAAGGAAGTTCTTCCCATACTAGGTGTAACAAATCCCTACTACTATCGAAATAAAATGGAGTTTTCGTTTTCCAACAACCGCTGGCTGACAGAAGAAGAAATTCAAACCGAAGAGGCGATCGAGCGCAATGGGCTGGGATTTCACAAGCCGGGGATGTGGGATAAAGTTGTGGATGTAAATCACTGTCATCTTCAGGCGGAACCCTCCAATGCCATTCGAAATGCGATCCGCAGCTATGCCCTTGAAAATGAATTGGAATTTTTTGATCCTCGACAACAAACTGGGTTTTTAAGAACCCTTATGATACGGAACACCCTGGGTGGAGAGGTCATGATACTGCTCCAGTTTTTTAAAGAACACAAAAAAAATCGCGAGGCACTGCTTGATTTTCTGGTTTCAAAATTTCCTGAAATTACGTCGCTTCTTTATTGTATCAACCCAAAGGCAAACGACAGTCTTTACGATCAAGAGGTTCACTGCTATCATGGACAAGACTTCATTACCGAAAGTTTAGAGGACTTGCAGTTTAAAATCACTGCCAAATCTTTTTTTCAGACCAATCCCCAACAGGCTAAAGCACTTTATGAGATTGCAAAGGATTTTGCTGCATTACAAGCCGAGGAGGTCGTCTATGACTTGTATACCGGAACGGGAACCATCGCCTTGAGTTTGGCGGGCTCTTGTGCGAAAATTATCGGAGTAGAATCTGTCCCCGAGGCAATTGACGCTGCACAGGAAAATGCCCTTTTGAATCAAGTTGACAACGCACACTTTGAAGTAGGCGATATGAAAACCGTTTTTAACGAAACTTTTGTAGCCCGCCATGGAAAAGCCGACGTTGTAATCACGGACCCACCCAGAGATGGGATGCATGGGGATGTGGTTCAACAGTTGATCAAATTAGCGCCAAAAAAGATTGTCTACATCAGTTGCAACAGTGCGACGCAAGCCCGCGATCTGAATTTGATGAAATCAAAGTATGAGGTACTAAAAAGTCAAGCTGTAGATATGTTCCCGCAAACCCATCATGTCGAAAATGTTGTACTTTTACAACTCAGAGCCACGAATGAATAAGCCGTATTTTAAAAAAATTCTTTACCTAGGAGTACTCTTTTTCCTATTTAGTTGTGAAAGAGACGATATCTGTATAGTGACTACTACGGAAAGTCCCGACTTGGTTCTTTTGATGTTAGACAAAGATAATACGAATCAAACTCGAACTCCCGCAGGCTTTTCTATTCGGGCGTTAGGAACTGAAAAAAATTTAGCAACACAGCCTTCCGACTCCTTTGCACTTCCCTTGAAAATACAAGAGAATTTTATTCAATTTGAATTTATTCTCAACCAAGGGACCGAAAATGAAAACATCGATACGCTGCAAATAAATTACCAAAGATTTGACAAATTTATCAACGCGGCTTGTGGCTATCGTTCGAATTATATTTTAGAGGCTAGACCTGTACTCATTTTAAACCCTGGAGACAATTGGATTCAGGGATTCACCATTTTAAAAGACACCATCACAGAAAATGAAAACCGTGCGCATTTGGGTATTCTTCATTAGTCTTTTAGGAGGCTTACACTGGGGACTGGGACAGCAAGAAGAAGTACTTGCTTCCATTGTTACAGACAGTCTGGAAGTAAAGGAAAAAATTCCTTTAACTCTCCGTTTTGGCACTGACTTATATCGAATTGTACGTTCGCAAACTTCGGATGATTTTAATGGTTTTGAAGCCGTGGCAGACCTCAGAGTGGGTGAAAAGTTCTTTTTGGCACTAGAGCTGGGAAATGTGGAAACCACCCAACAAGTGGAACAAGTGAATTTTACTACAAAGGGTACTTACCTAAAATTAGGTTTTGACTACAATATGTATGAAAACTGGCAAGGGATGGACAATCATGTCACCATAGGGCTTCGTTTTGCTTCCAGCAGTCACAGTCAATTTTTACACAACTACACCATCTTGGACCGCACTCGATTTTGGCCAAGTTCTGATTTACCCATCACCACAGGATATGCTACTGGTGAACGTCCCAATTTAAATGCACAATGGTTTGAAGTGGTGGTTGGTTTTAAAGTACAACTCCTAAAAAATATTTATATGGGGCTGAGCCTGCGCTTGAATCGTTTGCTCAACGACAAATTGCCTGAGAATTTTGACAACATTTACATCCCTGGATTTAACAAAAAAACAGAGGACAACATCTTTGGTGCGGGGTTCAACTATACCTTGACTTACAGTTTGCCTTTTGGCTCCAAAAAATAGTCTATTCTTCTTTTCGCAGTTTGTGTACTTTTTTAGTTCCTTCATAAATTGGAAAGTACAACAAACGGGATTCCAATTTTCCATTAAAAACTTTAATCTTTCTACTGGGTCTCAGTCCGATGCATTTAATGGCCTCCATATTTGAGCTGATAAGCCAGGCCTGAGTATTGGGAAAGCTCTGTTTAAAGCCGTCTCCAATTCCCTGATACAGAGCGTTCATATCACCTTCCAAGCGCTCACCATAAGGAGGATTGGTCAGCAGGTGCAGGGGACCTTGATTTTCTTTTTCCAGTTGGAAGAAATCCTTTTTTTCGACTTGGATAAAATCACTCAGGTTGGCATTTTCGATATTCTGAATTGCTTTTCCCACAGCAGAAGGCGCTTTGTCAGATCCTTTGATTTGAACATTAGGATTGATTACTTTTTTCAATTGACTTTCGCGAATCAGATCAAAAAGTGCCGCATCGTAATCTTTCCACTTTTCAAAAGCGAAGCCTTTGCGGTTGATGTTGGCTGGAATCTTACAGGCAAACAGAGCAGCTTCGATTAAAAAAGTACCGCTCCCACACATGGGGTCTAAAAAGTCGGTATTAGCTTGCCAACCCGATAATTGAATCAAACCTGCTGCAAGGACTTCATTTAGCGGAGCGATATTGGTAACCGTCCGATAGCCGCGGTGGTGCAGGGAGGCCCCTGAACTGTCCAAGGAGATTGTACACAGGTCGTTTTGGATGTGCAGGTTGATTCTCAAATCTGGTCGATTTAAATCTACACTAGGTCTTTCGTTGTGCCGGTCTCTAAACTGATCCACCAAACCGTCTTTGGCTTTTTGAGACGCGTATTGTGAATGCGTAAACAGGGTCCCGTTCACCACACTGTCGATCACAAATTTGGAATGAACCTCCAGGTAGTCTTCCC
>CAXGYE010000162.1:0-3976 GCA_964013865.1 uncultured Flavobacteriaceae bacterium | reverse complement strand
CAGTTTGGAATACTTGGACATCAATTCCAGTTTTGAAGGAGGTTTTGACCGACCCCTAGTGATCACAGAAAAAAACAAAGTGGTCAAAGGTCGCAATAAACAAAACCAACTGAAAATGGACCTCAACGTGGTCAATAGAAACACCCAGCGCTATCAGCTCGTAGTTTTTGAAACCACACCTTTGGACGAAGATGTTTTTAAAGCTTTGGAAGAAAAAGGGGAAATTCTTCCTGTTAATAAAACCACCTACGACCCTGAATTTTGGAAAAATTATAGCATTATTGAACCCAATACAGCGATAAAAGCGTTTCGAGTGGAGAAATAAAAAAATCCTATTTTAGTACAAAACATTTTGAATGAAAACACACCACCTGTTCTTTTTATCGCTTTTTGTTATTACAGCGTGTCAAAAACCCAAAGAGAATACTTCTCAGCTTCAATTTACAATCGATGCCTTTGATGTGGCTCAGGATCAAATGGAGGTCACTTTCGAGGTCACCAATCCTTCTGAGGATGTCTGGCAAGGAGGACAATGGACCTTGCATTGGAATCAGTTTAGTGGCGTGCTACAACAAGAAAGTCTCCCTGAGGGCATTCATATTGTCCCCACCAAAAATAGTCAGTATTGTCAGTTGCATTTTGGTTCTTCCTATAGTCTTAACCCGGGAGAAACATTAAAATTTTCTGCTCTTCAAACAGGAATTATGCCGCGGCTGGTCATGGGACCCATTGGATTTTTTGTACATAATGCGAGTCAGGACAAACTGTATGACCTGGAGAGTCAAATCCATTGGGAAAAGGCTCCTGGTGTTACTGACCTCAACCTCCCTACTGCAGCTGATCGTTATGCGACTTATGAAGGCATTACTCCACTCCCAAAAGAAGACCTCTACTGGGTACTCCCTACTCCTCGAAAAATAGAATTACAAAACGACTACCGACCGTTTCCCACCACTTTAAGCATTGACTTTGGAGCGTTTCAAGAACAGGCTGCTTTTCTAAGTGAACGGATGCAGCAAGGATTGGATTTTTCGTTGACTACAAATTCGGACAAAGCTCAAATTCAAATTCAAAAAGACAGCACCTTGGAAGAAGAAGCCTATCAGTTGGTCATCGATCAGGAAAACATCACGATTACAGCTTCGGGGTACAGCGGCTTGTTTTATGGTATGGGGTCCCTCCACCAGATTTTAATTCATGCTCAAAGGGAAGGCGATGGCATTCCCTTGTTACAGATCGAAGATGCTCCTCGTTTTGGACATCGCGGTTTTATGTTGGATTTGTCTCGGAACTACGCTCCCAAAGAAAAAATTCTGGAAATCCTGGATTATATGGCGTATTACAAACTCAACCTTTTTGATCTAAAGCTTTCCGATGACGAAGGCTGGCGCATTGAAATTCCGGGTTTGGAAGAGTTAACTGAAATTGGAAGCAAACGCGGTTTTACTCAGGACGAAAAGGATCGATTACTGCCCATGTACGGGTCGGGGTCTGGAGAAAAAGAAAGCCAAAGTAGTGGCTACCTCACACGAACAGATTTTATAGAAATTCTACAAGCCGCAACACAGAGAAATATTCGTGTCGTGCCTCAGCTTAGTTTTCCCTCACACGCTCGTGCTGCAGTGGTAGCGATGAAAGCACGCTACGAAAATTTACTCGAAAAAGGAGAGGTGGAAGCTGCCAACGAATACCGACTGCACGATCCCAACGATCAAAGTGACTATACCTCTGCGCAATTGTTTAAAGACAATACCATTTGCATCTGCGATCCCAGTGCTTTTCGTTTTTTTGAAAAAGTCTTTGACGAAATCAAAGCCATGTACACTGAGGCAGACTTACCGATGAAGACCTATAATATAGGAGCCGATGAGTTGCCCTATGGTGTTTGGCAAAAATCGCCCCTTTGTGAAGACTACATTAAAAAGTCTAATGAAATAAACACCTATCAAGATCTTTATGACGCCAGTGTAAAACGTTTAAATAAGATTGTTACTGCCTCGGGAGTGCAAATGGCAGGTTGGGAAGATGTACTCTTGTCCCACAGTGAAAAAAGTCAGTCGGAAATAGAGGTCAATAAAAATTTGATGGATTTAGATTTTATCCCCAGTGTTTGGAACAATACTTGGGGCGGCGGAAGAGAAGATATGATTTACAAACTCGCCAATATGGGTTTTAAATCTGTAATGAGCAATTCCTCTGCCTTTTACTTCGACATGACCGATGATATGGATATGGAAAACCCCGGCTTGAGTTGGTCCGGTTATGTGAATTATAAAGACAGTTGGGGTACGGAACCCTTGGATGTATTTGCCAATAAGGTAAAACTCAAGGGCTTGGGAATTGATACGAAAGATTTGAAAAACAAAGTGAAATTACAAGAAAAAGCGAAATCCAACTTCCTTGGAATTCAATCTCAATTGTGGACGGAAACCGCAGCCAATGCTTACGAATTTGACCGGATGTTGATGCCGAACCTCATTGTTTTTTCCGAACGGGCGTGGAGTTCTAAAGAACCTTGGTTAGAAAATACCTCTGCAGAATTACAGGAGCCTGAATTGACTACCCGCTGGAACACTTTTGTAAATACCGTGGGGAAACGCCATCTTCCCTATTTATCAAGCGTTTACAACGAGCTTCTTTATGATCTACCAAAACCTGGAGCAGTGGTGGAAGAAGGGATACTCCGCATTCGACAACAATTCCCTGGACTAGAAATTCGATTTACTCGAGATGGCACCACCCCTACTCGTTTGGATGAAAAATATACTACTGCTTTAGAAATAAGTCCTTCTGACCAAATTAGGGTACGTACTTTTGACCCCAACGGAAGAGGTGGAAATCCTATCAAAGTGAACTAAATGAAAAATCTTGAAAACAAACGCTTACACGCGTTGGATGTTGTAAGAGGGCTGACCATCATCCTGATGATCATTGTCAATACACCCGGCTCCTGGAGTCATGTGTATGCCCCTTTGCTTCACGCCGAATGGAATGGAATAACCCCTACAGACTATGTTTTTCCCTCCTTTCTGTTTATTGTTGGTGTTTCCATAGCCCTCTCTTTTAGCAGACAAAAAGAGCAGGGAAAAAACCGTACTGAGATGACCAAAAAAGTCTTGCTTCGCTCAGTAAAGATTTATGCGGTAGGCATTTTTTTGTGGTTGTGGCCCAGTTTTAACTTTGAAGGCATCCGATGGGTAGGGGTTCTCCCTCGCATCGCTTTTGTCTATTTAGCCTGTGCACTTCTGTTTTTATACACCTCTCGAAAAGTACAATTGTACCTCGGAATCGCCTTATTATTCTTCTACTGGATTGTCATGGCGTATATTCCTGTCCCCGGTATAGGAGTGCCTGATTTGAGCGTCCCAGAAAAAAACTGGGCCCATTATCTCGACAACCTACTACTCCCCGGTAGGCTTTGGAAACACACTTGGGATCCTGAAGGCATCCTCAGCACGCTTCCTGCCATTGCTACGGGTCTAATGGGTATGATGGCGGGATATCTCCTGTTGAAAAAAGAGGAGTTGAGCCATAGGGTCAATCAGTTGTTCTTTTTCGGATTTCTCTTGCTTTTTTCAGGCGATGTCATGCAATGGTTTTTCCCCTTAAACAAAAACCTGTGGAGCTCTTCCTTTAGCCTTTTTATGGGAGGTGTGAGTGCTTTGGCACTGGCTGCCGCAGTCTATGTTTTTGATTTGAAAAAAATGAAATTCCGATTCCAATTCGCCCATGTATTTGGCGTCAACTCGATTTTTGCCTATGCACTTTCAAGCCTACTCACCGTTGTGTTTTACAGTTCCAAATGGTGGGGTATTGCATTTAATCAAGAATTTATGGGACTTTGGGAGCGCCTCGGCTTTCCCTTAAAATTGGGGTCTTTACTCTATGCACTGTGTTATGTGTTCATCCTATGGATTCCGACCTACTACTTATTCAAGAAAAAAATCTTTATCAAGTTGTAAAAAAAATCGGTCTC
>CAXGYE010000161.1:0-3985 GCA_964013865.1 uncultured Flavobacteriaceae bacterium | reverse complement strand
GTTATTTTGAATATCGTGTTCCCATTTTCAAAAGCATGCAGGTGGGAAATCATCCGTTTATCACCGATGTAAGAGAAAATATTGAAGTTAAGGCACCCAATGGAGATGAATACACCACTCGGTGGATCCAGTTCAAAATCCCTATCCAAAAATCCTACTATGAAAACACCTCCTTTGATACCTACTTTGAGGCAGTAAATGAAATCAACGATTTGCGTTCCATACGTTTTATGCGAATGCTTTTAAGTGGTTTTGAAGAAGAGGTCGTTTTTCGTTTTGGCACTTTGGACTTGGTCCGAGGAGATTGGAGAAGGTATAACAAACCGTTGAATGAAGATCTTTTGGTCAACACTGCAACGACAGTGGACATCAGTACGGTGAATATTTTGGAAAATGAAAATCGAATTCCGATCAACTATGTGTTACCTCCTGAAATTCAAAGAGAGCAGATCAACAACAACAACACCATCATTCGTCAAAATGAACAATCCCTTTCCTTCCGTGTTTGTGACTTAAAACCTATGGATGCCAGAGGGATTTTCAAAGCCGTAAACCTAGACATGCGTCAATACAGTAAACTTCGGATGTTTTTACATGCGGAATCGTTGCCCGGAAATGAGCCGCTTCCAGGAGTAGGTTCGGAAGATGAATTTGATCGCAGGATGGTTGCATTTATTCGTTTAGGAACGGATTATCAGGATAATTTTTACCAAATAGAAATTCCTCTAAAACCCACGGACTATACGGAAAACATGTCCAATCGGTTGACAGCGGAGGAGGTGTGGATTCCCGAGTCAAATTCGTTGGAAATTCCTGTGGAACTATTATCCAAATTAAAAGCAAAAGCACTGCAACAACTCGGTTTAGGAGAAACCCTTTACTATGATGAAGACTTAAACCCCATTCAAGAATTTACACCGATCAGCAGTTTGCCCGGCCAGAAAAAATACAAACTTGCCATTCACGGAAATCCCTCCTTGGGTGCCATCCGAACGTTAATGATTGGGGTTAAAAATCCATCGGTTCAATTGGGAGAAGACCTGTGTGGGGAGGTTTGGTTTAATGAACTGCGAATCTCAGGTATTGACAGTGAGGGGGGATGGGCAGCTATTGGGGCTTTAGACGCCAATCTTGCTGATTTTGCAACCTTTTCTGCCAACGGACGTTATTCTTCTATTGGGTTTGGAAGTATCGATCAAACTCCAAATCAACGGACTCGTGAGGAGCTACTTCAATACGACCTTATTTCCAACGTCAACCTCGGGCAACTGACCCCCGCCAATTGGGGACTTCAAATTCCTTTGAGTTTTGCCAACGGAGAAACTTACATCACCCCTAAGTACGATCCTTTTTATGAAGATTTAAAATTGAAAGATCGTCTCAGTACAGCAGATCGTGTCACCCAACGAGATTCCATAAGAAACCAAGCCATCGATTATACCCGTCGTAAAAGTGTAAGTCTGATCGGGATTAGGAAGAATAATACAGGGCAGGGGAAATCCCGCCTTTACAGTCCAGAAAATTTTGACTTCTCTTATGCCTACAACGAGTTGGAACACCGCGACTTTGAAATCGAAAAGCAGGAAGAGGTCAATTTATTACTCGGAGCAAACTATGGGTATTCTTTTAACTCAAAACCGATTGAGCCCTTTAAAAAAGTGAAATTCTTTAATCGAAAAAAATACTGGAGGTGGTTACAACAATTGAATTTCAATTTGCTTCCCAGTTCTTTGGAAGGGGCGACCAACATCAATAGAATTTTAAACAATCAGAAGTTTAGACAGGTGTATTTGGAAGGAACAGATGCGGCACTCCAGCGAAGTTTGCCCAATCTACAACAGCGCAATTTTTTGTTTGACTACAACTACGCCTTAAGTTATAATCTTACCCGTTCGCTTCGATTTAATTTTAATGCAGCTACAAGCAGCATTATCCGCCAAAACTTAGACATAAATCAAAGTGAAACCAGTCTATTACAAAACAATCAACAGGTATTGTGGGAAGGACTTTTCAATGCGGGAGAACCTAATTCGCACTTTCAGTCTTTAGCTTTAAACTACAAGCTTCCGTTTCAATACATCCCCTTCTTGAGTTTTATTGATGCGACTTATAACTATACTGGAAATTTCAACTGGCAGCGGGGTTCTGAAGCTTTAGCAGAAGTAATAAGTGACAAGGGGACTCCGCTAGGGTTGGTCAACACCATTCAAAACAATAATACCAAAACCTTGACGGGTGCACTTTCGTTTTCAAAGCTTTATACTATCCTAGGTTTAAAGCCAAGTAAAAGTAGTTTTCAGGCGAAAATCAAGGCAGCACAAGCAAAGGATTCTACCGCAAAAAAGAATACTGCTTTTAAAAAGAGCTTAACCAAAATTGTAGATATACTTACAGCAGTAAAGCGAGTTCAGGCGAGTTATAATGAAAACAATGGAACGGTACTACCCGGATATCTGCCATCCGTTGGTTTTGCAGGAGGGATGCGCCCTACTTTGGGATACACCTTTGGGAGCCAAGCAGATGTTCGCTATGAAGCGGCAAGACAAGGCTGGCTTACTGGTTATCCCAATTTCAATCAGTTGTTCAGTCAGTTGCGTTCCAATAAATTTAAAGCAACCGCACAAGTGGTTCCCTTCAACGGATTGATTATTGATTTTAATGCCGAACGCGATTTTACTGAAAATAAACTCGAAAATTTTAAAGTCGAAAATCAGGAGTACCTCCCTCAAAATTCCAATATTTTAGGAAACTTTGGTATGTCAACTGTTTTATTAAAAACAGCGTTTAATCCTACTCAAGGTAAAGTAAGCTCCAACTTTGAAAAATTCCGAGAATACCGGAGTATCATTGCGAGACGACTTGCCGATACCAGTGCGTTCTCCGATTTGGGAACAGATGGGGAAGGGTTTCCCAAAGGTTTTGGGAAAACTCAGCAGTCCGTATTACTGCACTCCTTCGTTGCGGCCTATTCTGGCGCAAATCCCAATGAAATTGCACTGAATCCTATAAAAAGGACGCCCCTTCCGAATTGGAGTTTAAAATTTACCGGGCTTACAGAAATCAAATCAATCGCTAGAATTTTTAATCGACTTTCTATAAATCACGCCTACCGTGCTAGCTATACACTGACCAATTTCCAAACCAATTTCGAGTACGATCCCGCGCTACCCGAACAGACAGATAGGTCAGGGAACTTTATTCCCGAACGCCTGTATTCTAATATCAATTTGGTAGAACAGTTTAATCCGCTTGTTCGATTGGATATGGAATTAAACAATTCGCTCAAGGTATTGGCGGAACTGAGAAAAGAACGAGCCATTTCTTTGAGCTTAGACAACAATTTGATTACAGAAAGCAGTGGCGACGAATATGTCGTAGGCCTTGGATTTCGGGTTCCAGATTTGAGGTTTAGAACAAGTATAGGAGGCCGCAGAGTGATTTTACGAGGAGATTTAAACATCAAAGCAGATGTCTCCTATCGGGACAATGTCACCGTGTTGAGAAACTTAGAATACGACAACAATCAAGTCACCGCTGGCCAACGGTTAATGGCAATTAAAGTAACAGCTGATTATGCCCTTACAAAGAATCTCACAGCTTTGTTTTTCTACGACCACAATTTTTCAGAGTTTGCCATCTCCACCGCTTTTCCTCAAACCAGCATCCGGTCTGGATTTACTATTCGGTATAATTTTGGAAATTAAAAACGTTTTTTGCTAAAAGAATTCTTTTACATTTGTTTTACTAAAAAAGGAATAATGAATGTACCTGCAGATTTAAAATATACCAAAGATCACGAATGGATCAAATTAGAGGGTGATATAGCTACGATTGGCATTACTGATTTTGCTCAGGGAGAACTGGGAGATATTGTCTATGTAGAAATTGAAACGCTGAATGACAGTTTAGACTCGGAAGCGGTATTTGGTTCTGTAGAAGCTGTAAAGACCGTATCAGATCTTTTTATGCCTGTGTCTGGGGAAGT
>CAXGYE010000160.1:0-4053 GCA_964013865.1 uncultured Flavobacteriaceae bacterium | reverse complement strand
AGGTTTTTTAATTTAAAGTCCAATGAAAAAAAGCGGGAAGTACTTCCCGCTTTTCTATTTTTAGTTTCTTTTTCTTTTCGCTGTAGGATTTCTCCCTTCGCTCCGGTACATTCCTTTCTTTTTGTGACGAGAGCGTTCCGCCATAGGTTTCCTCGGTATACGCTCCTTCCATTGGGCGTATTGTGCATCGTTCAGGATGGATTTCATTTCTTTTTGAAGTGCCAGTTGGGTGTCCATACTTTGCATCCTCATTTCATAGCGTTCGTCAGAAGAAAGTCGATTCGCTTTTTCTCCTCTTTTGGGACGTTCGGCTTGGTATTTTTCTAGTACAGCACGAACAGAAGCCGTTTGATTATCAGAAAGATCCAACGCCAGTTGCATTTTTTTGGTGTGTAATTCCAAGCGCTGCTTTTTAGTCAATGCTTCGTTGGGCTGTGGGGCCTGAGCCAATACCAACAGGGGCAGGGCGAGGGCAAAAAGGAAATAAGTTGTTTTCATAAGTTTGCTTTTGGTTTACCTTTTGATAAGCCAAAAGCAGCAAGGTTTAATTCCTTGAGATTACTTTAACACTTCTATAAACAACCCCTCCTCATTTTTGACAACCTGAACCACTTTTTTTTGACCGAGACCTTTGATGGCTTTGTCCCATTTTTTGTTGCTCAGTCCTGCCTTTTCTTTAATCGCTGTCAACACAGCAGGCTGGGTCTCTTTGATGTGTTGTAATACCGTTTTTTCTTCCTCGGTAAGCTCCACCGTTTTTTGTTCGAGCTTCATTTGAGGGAAAAATAAGACTTCTTGAATGGAGCTGTTGTTGGTCATCAACATAACCAAACGATCGATTCCAATTCCAATCCCTGAAGTAGGGGGCATACCGTATTCCAAAGCACGAAGAAAATCTTGATCGATAAACATGGCTTCGTCGTCCCCTTTTTCACTCAAGGCGAGTTGGGCCTCAAAACGTTCCCTTTGATCGATTGGGTCGTTCAATTCTGAATAGGCATTAGCAAGTTCTTTACCGTTGACCATCAACTCAAAACGTTCCGTAAGTTTTTCATTGCTTCGGTGTTCTTTGGTAAGTGGGCTCATGGATTTGGGATAGTCCGTGATAAAGGTGGGTTGAATGAAATGGTGCTCACATTTTTCACCAAAAATTTCATCGATCAATTTTCCTTCCCCCATGGTCTCGTTCACTTCAATGCCAAGTTCTGTTGCTGTTTTTCGGAGCTCCTCCTCGTTCATCTGAGAAACATCCACCCCTGTATGGGTCTTGATGGCCTCTAGAATGGGAACTCGAGGATAGGGTGCTTTAAAATTTATTTTGTGATCTCCCACCTCAACTTCTGTCCCTTGATGTACTTCCTGAGCAATCCGTTCCAAAAGGGTTTCGGTGGTTTTCATCATCCAGAAATAGTCTTTATATGCTACGTACAACTCCATTACGGTAAACTCAGGGTTGTGGGTGCGGTCCATCCCTTCGTTTCGAAAATCTTTTGCAAACTCAAAGACCCCTTCAAAACCTCCTACGATGAGTCTTTTTAAATAAAGCTCATTGGCAATGCGCAGGTATAATTTTGTGTTGAGTGCATTGTGATGGGTTACAAAAGGGCGCGCTGCGGCGCCACCGGGGATGGGTTGTAAAATAGGGGTTTCTACTTCCAGATACCCTTTTTCAGTTAAAAAATCTCGAATGGTGGTCGTGATTTGTGAACGTTGGAGGAATGTATTTTTAACCTGAGGATTGACAATCAAATCCACATAGCGTTGGCGGTAGCGCAACTCTGGATCATTGAAAGCGTCATAGAGATTCCCTTCCGCATCTGTTTTAGGAAGGGGTAGTGGGCGAAGGGATTTGTTGAGTACTGTAAAGTGGGAAACTTTCACCGTTTGTTGACCTACCTGTGTAGTAAAAAGAGTTCCTTCCAGCCCGATGATATCCCCGATGTCCAATAGTTTTTTGTACACCTCGTTGTAGAGGGATTTGTCTTCGCCAGGACAGATTTCGTCTCGGTTAAAATAAAGTTGGATACGTCCAGAGCTGTCTAGCAGTTCAGCAAAACTAGCACTTCCTTGAATTCTTCTCGACATCAAACGCCCGGCAAGAATAACCTTTTTTCCCTCTTCGTACTGTTTTGGAAGATTTCCCGCGAAGAAGTCTACATGAAACTGTGCTGCGGGGTAGGGATTGATCCCCATTTTTCGAAGTTCTTCTAATTTTTCTCTGCGTATGAGTTCCTGCTCGGAAAGCTTTGCCATGGCATTAAATTTGATGCAAAGATACGCAGACTGTAAAAATCTAAGGACTCAAATTTTATATCTTTACCCTCACAATTAATCACATGAGTTTTTTTCGCGTTTTACTTTCCATTTTGTTTCCACCACTGGCAGTAATTGACCAAGGGTGCGGTTCGGTTTTGATCGTATTTATTTTAACCCTCTGCGGATGGGTTCCTGGAGTGATTGCCGCTTTGGTGATTTTAAATAATCCCGGGCGATGGGGTTTTAACAGCTAGGAAGAAATGACCCAAAAAAACAAAACCATCCAACTTATTGAATTGGGGCTAAAATCCTATCAAGAAGCACTAGCCGTTCAAGAAAAATTATTCAATCAAACGATTGGGATCAAAAGAGCCAATCGAAACCAGAAAAAGCAAACTCCCACTGAAAATTATTTGTTGTGGGTAGAACATACTCCTGTCATCACCTTGGGGAAAAGTGGAAAAAGTGAGCATTTGCTTTTAGATGAAAACCAATTAAATGAGAAGGGAATAGAATACTATCCCACCAATCGGGGTGGAGACATAACCTTCCACGGTCCAGGGCAACTTGTGGGGTATCCCATTTTAGATTTGGACAATTTTTTTACAGACATCCACAAATACCTTCGCTTTTTGGAAGAAGCCATTATCTTGACTCTAGAGGAATACGGATTAAAAGGCGCACGTAGTGACGGGGAAACTGGAGTTTGGTTGGATGTGGGAACTCCTTTTGCACGAAAAATTTGCGCTATGGGGGTCAAAGCCAGCCGCTGGGTGACTATGCATGGTTTTGCTTTGAATATCAATACTGATTTGTCTTATTTTGAATACATCGTCCCTTGTGGAATTCAAGGAAAAGCAGTTACCTCTCTGGAAAAAGAATTAGGGCGAAACGTCCCTTTTGAGGAAGTAAAGACCAAATTAAAAGTACACTTTGCACATCTTTTTGAGGCGGAAATGCAACAAGAAGTACTTTAGTTAATCTGATAAATCAACAACCCTTCTTCCTCCGACTGCACGACCATTTCGACCGCCTTATCGTTATCAGCGTTGCTAAGAGTGCTTTCAGAGCTTCCATAAACTGGGAAACCACCCACTGCTGTTCCATTGCTGTAAAAAGCATAGACTTTTTGAGCATCTAGATCGGTAAGGGTCACGTAGATAACATTATTGATGTAATGAATTTTTGGAGCGGTATAGTTCCCAAAAGGAAGTACTACAGGAATGCCTTTGATGACCAATTTATTTTCTGAAAGGGTTACCAGGGACTTGCTGGTCATATCGATTTGATGCCCCGGCCGAAGACCTAAAGGATTTTCCGTAAGGTTTCCTTTGGTGTCAATTTGCAAAAGAGCTCCCTCTTGGTTTGTGGTAGCAAAGGTGTTTCGATGTGCAAAAATAGGATTTGAAGAAGTGTTTGCGGCACCTTTTAGTTGAATCCGGTCCTTTCCTTGCCGATTTACAATACGTACTTGCCCAGCGATATCTTGCAAAAGAATATAATCCTTGTTTCCAAAACGGATGTGTTGCGGAGGGTTTTGGAGTGGTTGTTTTATCGCATTCAGCTTGAATCCAGAAACACGCCTACCTCGGTTGTCATACATTTCCACTTTTTTTCCGTGGCTTAAAAGAAAACGATAATTGCGGTTGAGGTCATAATCAAAAACTGCTAGATGATGAGGCGTTTCCGAAGCAATTTTTTTATTGAAAGGGGGAACTACTTTTCCGTTTCGGTCTAAAATCATAAAACGATCTGGTGTTCTAAATGCCATTTGTAAACGTCTGTTTTTGTACAAAT
>CAXGYE010000159.1:0-4078 GCA_964013865.1 uncultured Flavobacteriaceae bacterium | reverse complement strand
TAGATACCGCAAACCCAGACCAAGCGGATAAAGACGCAGACGGTATCGGTGATGTGTGTGACAAAGACAATCCTATTCCCGAGATTAAAACCACCCAAATTACATTTGTACAGTTTCCTCCAAATGGACTTGAACTAGGAAAAATAGAAGCGATAGACCCAGAGGGTGAGCCACTCACTTTTACACAACCCACTGGAAGCTTTACAGGAGTGTTAGAAATTAGTCCCGAAGGAACCATTAGAGTTGCAAAAGGGGTATTGCTAGCTTTCGACTCGGACTATAATAGGGACAGGCTTAATTTCATAGTTACTGATGGAGAGAATGAGGTGCCTGGTTCTGTAACAATTGTCATTGAAGATGCCCCTAGACCTCCTGAAATCACCATTGTCACCTTTGATGTCAGTGAAGATGCCCCTGTAGGCAGCGTTGTTGGGTATGTGGATGTTAAAGATCCCTCTGGGGGTCCAATTAATAGCGTTGCACTTTCGGGAGATGGATATTTAGAACTACTGCCAGCTACCTTGGAGTCTGGGTTTATTAATCATAATTATATAATCGTTACTGCTTTAGAATTAGATTATGAAACAGTAACAGCACACCCCTTTACGATCACAGCACAAGGGGAAGAACTCACCGGATCAGCTCAAGAGACGCTACAGGTAATTGATATTCCTAATCCAAGTACTCAAGTACCTTTCTTTATATCGATTTTCGATATATTCGATGAAGACTTAGGGGCTAAAGTAGATCACCGTAGGTATTTCAATCCGAACCAAAAGAATGTAGGCAAATGGAAAGTCAAAAAGAAAATAAAGGGTGGAGTAGATGCAAGTAAGTTTACGATCAAAACTAGAAGTAAAGATGAAGGACAAAGGAAAAATGGAGACACAGTAGAGGATGAAAATGAGGATTACCTTGAATTTATTACTCCTCCAGATTATGAAAACCCTGGAGATGCAAATAAAGACAACATTTATGAAGTTGTTGTAGAATATGTAAACACAGAAGATGGTGCTCCTGAAGTACCAGTGGTGGTCACCCAAACCAATCTTCAGATGCCAGAGAATACATCAGCTGCCTTAGAATTACAATCTCAGCCAGCACTAGCAACAGATGATAGGGATAATGACGGGATCCCAGATATTTTAGACAACAGCCCACTGGTATCCAATCCAGACCAAATAGATGAAGATGGGGATGGTGTGGGAGATGTATCAGATGATTTTGACCACGATGGGGTTTGGAATCCGTTTGATATCTGTCCTGATACACCATTGGGAGAACTTGTGGATTTAGACGGATGTTTAATTTACTACCTCCCTCCAGGAAACTTCACTATTTCTAAAACCGAAAAGTGTGCAGGGGAAAACAGCATTAGTTTGACTGTACTAGACACTTCGGTAGTGTACAACGTAGTTGTTAGCGGTGCGGTCAACACTACAGACCGATTAACAGCTAGGAACTGGAGTTTGGATCAGCTGTCTGCTGGGGTTTATAACTTATGTATTACTGTGGAGGGGGTAAGTCCAACGGAGTTTGAGCGCTGTTTTGAAGTAACTATTACCGAGCCTGATTTACTACAAGTAAGTAGTTTATTGAACAAATCAAATCAGACGGTGAGTTTTGATCTTTTAGGGGGTAGTACCTATCAAATCACCCACAACGGGAAAACAACCCAAACAAGCAGCAGTAAACACACCGTATCTTTAGAAAAAGGGATCAATAACATTTCAATTTCAACGGGTATTGAATGTCAAGGGCTGTTCCAAAACCAGTACTTAAATTCTTTTGAGGTCAACTATGCACCTAATCCGTTTAATGAACACCTAGAATTATACATAGGAGGTGAAGACCAGTGGATTGAAATCGGGGTGTATTTACCCAACGGACAACTAGTTGATTACAAAACCGTCAATCTGCCTTTCGGAGTACGTAATTACACTTTGGAAACGGCAGCATACAAACAGGGTGTTTATATCCTGACTGTGAAAGGAAATACCCTGGATCAATCGATTCAAGTTATTAAAGAATAAATATGAAAAGAGTTGCATTATTTATTGGAGGTTTAATTTTTATTCTAAGCAGTTGTGCAAAAGATCCAGTCCCTGTTGACCCTGGAATTGCTACATTGATAAGCCCTGCTGATAACGAAACCTGTTTGGACGGAACCCCCATAAATGACACCCAAAGCAACGTTAATTTTAGTTGGTCTGAAGCTACAAACGCAGTTTCCTACGAGGTAGTGGTGACCAATTTACTGACGCAATCTTCTCAAACTTTTACCGCGGCTTCCAATCAAACCACAGTAGCACTTACCAAAGCTGAACCTTACAGCTGGCTTGTAAAAAGTATTGGGGAGACAAGCACAACTGCTGCAGAGAGTAGCTCCTGGAAGTTTTATTTAGCGGGAGACGCAATTATAAATTACGCTCCGTTTCCCTCAGAACTGACTTCCCCTCGTTCTGGAGCGAACGTCACGCCAGGGGTCAATAATTTGATTATCCTAAGGTGGAACGCTTCCGATGTAGATGGGGATCTAGTTCAGTTTGAAGTATACCTAGATCAAAACGACGCCAGTACACGTATTGAAACAATTGACTATCAAGAAGAACAAACTAGTCTAGAATTAGAAGTGGAAAACAACGTCACTTATTATTGGAAAATCATCGCAATAGATGACAGCGGGAATCAATCCAGCTCAGGAGTTTATTCTTTTAGAACAAATTAGCCTATGATATAAATTCGCAATACTAAGGAGTGTATTATATTGTAAATTTAGTAGTAGAAAAAATGTTAGAATACGAAGGATATGATTCTTTTAAAGCAGTACCTCCATCATTTCCAGGAGAAGGTGGAATGATAGCAGGAGCATCCTCGTCTTTTACACAAGACCACTGTGTTAATCCAACCAGAACAATTAAAACAACGAATTTTTTCATAACGTTTTTAAAACAGTTTTTTTTTAGTCAAATTGATAACGATCTCCTTTGATATCGATATACTGCTTTTGATCGGTGAAGTACGTCTTGCCACTACTTTTATCAAAAACAACATTCTCTTTTACATATTCATACTGTTCCGACTTGCTTGAACGTACTAAAGCAATTCCAATAAAAAGTGCACCGATGAGAATAGAAAGGGGGATCAAATAATTTTTCATAATTCCTGCGATTTAGATTTAGACCTAAAAGTAAGATTTGTTAGGTAATAAATCCAAATCTTCAGTACAAAGGATCTTCAACCAATCAGTTAACCCAATACAATCGTGCCTATTCCTTTAAGTAATTAGTAAATAAATGGACTCGAATCCCTTCAATTCAGCAAGTTGCATGAATGTTATTCCTCTGTAATTGGGTATATTTGATTTCTGTTATACTGTATTAATTCAATGAAATTACACCTCAAACTAGTCCTTGTACTAGTACTTTTTGCTACCAAAGGAGTCTCTCAATGGGAGTATCGCGTCAATAATGCCAAAAAATCTATAGAAGCGATAGGATCAGTGGAGTTTGATTTTGAAGTTCGGGATACCGTAACGTTATATCTTTCTAAATCAAGAAAATTGGGATTGGATTTTTCAATACAGGCAAATCTGTTTAAAAGAAATCAAAAGTACTACGTACTTTTAGAAATTGCAGACCGAAAAATTAAAGTAAAACGTTCCCTCGTTTTAAATAAACAGTTGCGGATTTTAGAACTGGAAGACCTTATTTCAAATGAAAAATACGAAGTTGAGGAATTTTTAAAAATCCTCAAAAGAGGAGACGCATGTACCCTGACGATACGAGCGGAACACCAAGTCATTCAGGGATATAACTCTCTTAGTGGCAGTGTTTCTGCGATTAATAATGTGCTAAACGGCCCCATTTTATAAAGCAAAGCGCCAAGACTTTTTTCACAAAAAAACTGTTAACTTGATACAGTGAAAAGAAACCGTAAGGAATCTTTTTCTTTTAAATAACGATTTTAAAGACGTCAGTATGAAGACTAAAAAAACCCCGATTTCACGCGCTACATTTTTAAAAACCTCAGGATTAGCATTGGGAGGAATAGCGACCTTGTCACATTATGCGTGTAA
>CAXGYE010000158.1:0-4151 GCA_964013865.1 uncultured Flavobacteriaceae bacterium | reverse complement strand
ATTTGCAAATAAAATAGCTTCTGATTCCGAAGTTCCGTTTAATGCCTTAGAAGCCACATTGAGATAGGAATAGGCGGAGCTTTCTGTTCCTTCTAACAACAGTTGCCAAATCATAATTCCGTCGTTGCGTTCCCCCCGGTTGGGATGGCTGTAGATGTGCTGACTGAGATCAGCAACGTTCTCATGGGTATACTCAGAAAAAGGTCCCCAGGGTTCCGGTGGGTAGTGAACTCCAGCTGCAATAACAAACCCATACTGGTCGGCGTAATAGGCATAGGCATCATACATGATTTTTCGGTTGGTACTTGCTCCTGTATTGTATCCTTGGAAGGCGATGAGGTCAATTTCATCGCCAACTGCTTTGAGTACAGGAATCATATGGCCTGTCGATCCAAATCCAAAAAGGTTAATCCCATTCGTAGATTGAGTTCCTTGGTATAAAAGAGCATCTGTTTCACCTGTAAGCACGTTGCGTTGTTCAAAACGATAAGGGGATTCTGGATCATCATTGAGTTGTCCTCCTAGGGCCCCTACCCCTGCTGGAGCACAGGCTAATAAATACCCTTGCTCCCGTGGCATCAATTTCCGTGATTCCTCAAAAAACGCAATAAAACGATTAATATTAAGTGAACTTCCTATTTGTTGGAACGAGCCGTCAGGTTCAAAATCCCAGTCTATCCCTGCAAAACCAATGTCATCAACTAAATCTTTAATCTGTTGATAATCTATATCATAAGATGATTCATCTTTCCAAAAAGTTTCACCACCTACGGAGAGAATTACGTTGATTCCTTTGTCTCTCAAAGCACTTACGCTCTCCTTTAGTGTACAGCCGTCGTAGGGTACCTCAATTCCTGTGGCAGATAAATCGTAGCTTCCTTTTTCATAACGAAGGTTGGGTTTTCCGAAACCAAGAAAAAGGTGATTTACAAAAGCAGGGATGTCTCTTAGTTTAGAACTTTGTCCTGCACTAACCCAGTTTTCAGACCAGGAAGGAAAATACGCTAAAATCACAGGGGTGTCAATCGGAAAAGCGTCTCCTCCCACAGAAACGGTTACACTTACCGAGGTGGAGGTTTGCTCTTCTGAAGGCGTCGTATCAACATTTGTCTCCGATGAAGTACTGGTGTCTGGATTGTTGTTTGAATTGTTATTCTCTGTGGAAGTGGTAGTGGTTAGACCCCCGGATTCTTCAAGGGGGGGCACCGTGTTTTCTTTTGCACATTCTGAAAATAGGAAAACTAGAAAGAAGCTCAAGAAAAGAAACTTTTTCTTTAAATAAAATGAAATACGTATCATAAGAAGTCAAGTTTTGGGGATTAGCTTGTTCGTTAAATATCTAAATAAATGTATAAAAAAAGCCCCATACAAGGAGCTTTAACTTTTTTTCATGTCCTGGTCACTATCCGTTCAATGCCTCTGCTCCACCTACAATTTCAAGAATTTCATTAGTAATCGCAGCCTGACGTGCCTTGTTATAGGTCAGTTTGAGTTGATCTCTCAATTCGGTGGCGTTGTCTGTAGCTTTGTGCATTGCGGTCATTCGAGCTCCATGCTCACTGGCAAAGGAGTCGCGTAAGGCTTTAAAAATTTGCATCTTTAACGACTTGGGCAGCAATTCATTTACAATCTCTTCCTGACTCGGTTCAAAAATGTAGTCTGGACTGGAAGCGGTTTCTGTTTCTGAAACAGCTACTATAGGTAGAAACGGCTCTGTTTGAACGATTTGAGTTGCCGCATTTTTGAATCGATTGTAAACCAATACAACCTCATCATACGCTTTCTCTTCAAACTGATCCATCACCTGTTGAGCAACTTCACTAACCTTACTGTAGGTCAATTCGTCAAAGAGAGCGTCGTGACTGGAAACAACTTGATTTGTTTTGGCTAAAATTTCAGATCCTTTCTTCCCCACAGTAAGTAGAGACACTTTTTGATTGGCATAGGTTTCCGTCATCAGTTGACGGGTCTTTTTAATAATATTGGCATTGAATGCGCCACAGAGTCCTCTGTTTGAAGTAATGGCTACAATCAAAACGGCTTTCTTTTCCCGTACTTCCGTGTACGGGTTTTGAGCATCTCCTTCCAAAGCACCGCTAAGGTTTTGGATCAGCTCGGTCAAGGTCGAAGCATACGGGCGCATGGCGGTGATGGCGTCCTGGGCCTTTTTAAGCTTTGCGGCAGACACCATTTTCATGGCGCTTGTGATTTGCATGGTCGAAGAGACCGATGTAATTCTATTCCGTATTTCCTTGAGGTTTGCCATGTTTTATTCGAATTGCGCTGCGGTTTCTTTTGCTACTGCGTTTAGTGTGTCTATTACCGCATCTGTCAATTTCCCTGCCTTGAGTTCAGCAAGTGTCTTTTTGTGTTTTTTGCGCAAGGTTTCGAGGTAAGACTGTTCAAAAGCCTTTACGCTTTCTACTGGTACAGAGCGCAAAAGGTTTTTTGAACCTGCATAAATGATAGCGACCTGCTCTTCCACAGTAAAGGGATCGTTTTGCGCTTGTTTTAAAATTTCCACATTGCGCTTTCCTTTTTCGATTACGTTGAGGGTGGCTGCATCAAGATCCGAACCAAATTTGGCAAAGGCTTCTAATTCACGAAACTGCGCTTGATCCAGTTTTAAGGTTCCTGCTACTTTTTTCATGGATTTGATCTGTGCTGAACCTCCTACTCGCGAAACAGAGATTCCCACATTGATCGCTGGACGTACCCCAGAATTAAAGAGATCTGACTCTAAAAAGATCTGTCCGTCTGTAATGGAGATGACATTCGTCGGTATATAAGCCGATACATCTCCTGCTTGAGTTTCGATAATAGGCAGTGCCGTTAAGGAACCTCCTCCTTTTACTTTGTCTTTTAACGAGTCGGGGAGATCGTTCATTTCCTTGGCGATACTGTCATCCCCTATTACTTTTGCTGCACGCTCTAGCAAACGAGAATGAAGGTAAAAGACGTCTCCTGGGTAGGCCTCTCGTCCTGGAGGACGACGCAGCAATAGGGACACCTCACGGTAGGCTACCGCTTGTTTGGACAAGTCATCATAAATAATCAAAGCTGGACGCCCCGTGTCTCTAAAATATTCTCCAATTGCAGCTCCAGCAAAAGGTGCATAAACTTGCATGGGTGCTGGATCAGAAGCGTTGGCAGCCACTATGGTGGTATAGGCCATCGCCCCACGATCTTCTAATGTTTTTGCTATTCCGGCTACTGTAGAGGCTTTTTGTCCGATGGCTACATAGACACAATATACCGGCTCTCCAGCATCGTAAAATTCTTTTTGGTTTAATATTGTATCAATACAGACCGTTGTTTTCCCCGTTTGACGATCTCCGATGACCAACTCGCGTTGTCCCCGACCTACCGGTATCATTGCATCGATAGATTTAATTCCTGTTTGAAGGGGTTCGTTTACAGGTTGACGGAATACCACTCCTGGGGCTTTTCGCTCCAGTGGCATCTCGTTTAAATCGCCTTCAATTGCTCCTTTCCCATCGATGGGCAGTCCGAGTGTGTTCACTACACGACCTACCACACCTTCACCTACATTGATGGAAGCAATACGCTGCGTTCTTTTTACGGTATCCCCTTCTTTTACTCCTTTAGAGGGGCCCAGTAATACCACACCTACATGATCTTCCTCTAGATTTAAAACCATTCCCTCTAGTCCTTCTTCAAAAGAGACTAATTCTCCGTATTGGGCATTGGATAGGCCAAAGACTCGGGCAATTCCATCTCCTACTTCAAGGACGGTTCCTACTTCGTCCATTGCCGAAGCGGAACTGAAGCCTTCCAATTGCTTTTTTAGTATTGCTGATACTTCAGCGGGGTTTACATCTGCCATGATCGATATCTTTAGATCGTATTCTTTTTAGTTACTAATGTTTTGATTGCTTTGAGCTGATGCGAAACACTTGCATCGTACTGCATATCGCCAATCTTTAAAATAAATCCTCCCAAAAGGCTTGGATCTACTTTGTTTTCAATTTGAATCTTTTGATTGGAAACAGATTTGGCCTTTTCTAATACTCTTTTTTCGAGCTCTGGGGAAAGGGGTACTGCAGACGTGACTACGGCTGTTTGCTCACCTTGCGCTTTCGCGAAGAGGCTAAGGTATTGCACACACGTAGCGGGCAGTAACGACAAAC
>CAXGYE010000157.1:0-4189 GCA_964013865.1 uncultured Flavobacteriaceae bacterium | reverse complement strand
CTCTGTCTCCGTTTGTTGAGTATAGAGTGGGGTTTTTTATACTTGTTGCTGTAGGGCTTCTCTGAAAGACATTGGTGTTTTCATATTATTTTTTGTAATATTAAATGCTAATTTATTTAAGAGATGAGCGATGTTAAGTACTTTTTAGCTTACAGTATTCCTCTGTCAGCAATTGTCGGAATGGAAATAGGAGGAGTTTGGAGCTTTACCACCGTCCTTTATGCCTTTGGATTCATTCCTATTTGCGAAGCGTTTTTAAAACCCAATCCCGAAAAACTCAACGAAGAAAAAATTCAAAATCGTTTGACAAATCGCTTTTTTGATTTAATGCTTTATTTCAACATCTTCATTGTATTTTCAATCTTAATCATGGGAATTGGACAATTGACTTCCCAATCACTCTTGCTGCATGAGCGTATCGGTCTTGTTCTTTCTGTTGGAATTGTATTGGGCACCAATGGGATAAATGTAGCACACGAATTGGGACACCGCGCCACCCTATGGGAGCGTACCCTTGCCAAATTTTTACTTATGCCCGCTCTCTACATGCACTTTTATATCGAACATAACTTTGGTCATCATAAAAATGTAGGAACTCCAAAAGATCCTGCAACCTCTAAAAAAAATCAATCGGTTTTCTCGTTTTGGTTTAGCTCAGTCATTGGTCAAGTACGCAATGCGTATCAGCTTCAAAAAAACATCCTTAAAAATAAAAAACAGGGGTTTTTTAGCCTCTACAATGATTTCTTTTTTTATCAGTTGTTTCAGTTGTTTTATCTAGCTTTTATCGGTTCACTTTTTGGAATAGCAGGGGTTTTATTTGCTGTAGCTGTGGCTGTAGTTGGAGTTTTACTATTAGAAACCATCAATTACATTGAACACTATGGGCTTTTAAGAACTCGGAAGGGATCACGGTATGAGCGCGTTACCCCGATGCATTCCTGGAATTCTAATCACGCCATTGGACGTTTGGTCCTCTATGAATTAACACGCCACAGTGATCACCACCATCGCGCTACAAAAAAGTATCAAATTCTTGAAAGTATTGAGGAAAGTCCACAACTGCCTTTTGGATACACCACCTCTATGCTGATCGCCTTCTTTCCACCGCTGTGGTTTAATTTGATGAACAAGCGTATCCCAAAAAAATACTGATTTTTCATCTTTAGAATCAGGGTTTTTAAAGGAGTTTACTATAGTTTTTAATTATTCAGCTATTCGTAAATCGTATTTTTATTTGGAATCTCGGGTAGATTAAATCGTAAGTTTGAATGTTGTTTAAATCTTTTGTTCATTTAATTGATTGTATGTGGGGTGAAGGTGTGAGGATGGATGTTTGACGTAAGGAAAGCCTTTAAACCAAACCCCACTTTTTTTAAGCAACTCTAGGAGATACGCCCTTTATTTAATCAATTGTCCATTAAAGCAAGGTTTTACCAAAAACTCATTCCGCAAAATGAATTCACCCTATAGGGCATTTTTAATGTAAGCCAAACATCGTTTAACCTCTTCCACCGCACTTGAACCTTCTGGAATATCGTATTCCACTTCAATAGTCACAGGAAATGTATAATTTTTGTCTTGAATCAATCGAACCAATTCTTTAATCGGAGTGTCCCCTGTGCCCCACATTAGGTCCCCCCCGCCAGTGCTTCTCTTTTGACGGTCTTTCAAATGCATGCTCACTATCTTATCGTGTTTTTCGTCAATAAATTGAACTGGGTTTTCATTTTCTGCAGCAATGTAATGGCCGAAATCAAGATTCATGCGGTTTGTGCTTGACTGAGCTATTGCAGTATCCCAAAGTGTTGGAGTTTGTTGTTCATGTCCGTGGTACCCGACAAGGATACCCTCTTCTTCGGCAAGTTTTCCCAATCTTGCAGTATGCTCGTCATCCGAAGGATGTTCTAAAGTGATGTGGTTTGCACCCAACGCTTTTGCCGCTCGCATTCCATAACGCATATCCTCATCAGAATTATTCTTCCCAAAAACACCTGGCTTAAAAGCAAAAATAGAGAGACCCGCTTCTGCATATAGATTTTTGAGCTCTTCAAATTTGCTGTAATCTACATTTTTCCTCCATTTCATTAATTCTTCTTCATAAATTTTACGGTCCCTGTCTAACTGTTCGGCCAGTTCTTGTTCCTCCTCTGTCAACATTTCTTTTTTATATCTTTTGTACAATACTGGCATCACCGCGGGATCTGACATCGGACTTACAGGTGCTCCAGCAAAGGGCTCTGCATGATTGCCCATCAACTCCACATGCTTGACACCACTTTCCTTAATGTATTCCAAAATGGCTAAAGGACTTTGATCTTCCATTGTTCTAAAAGAATACGTTTGGACGCCTATTATAATTTCTTTTTTACTCTCAGCTGTATTTTGACAGGATACACTCAGCACAGCTAATATAAAAATAGCCATCAGTCGGTTCAATTTTGATTTCATAAGTTCTATTTGTTTTGGATTTGGGGTTTAAGTATGTTCAAATTGAAATATAAGGTTATTTTTTTACAAGTAAAACCGTGTTTAGATTTAATCTATTATTGTAATATTGCAATATGGGAATTACAAAAACAGCAGGTTTTGCTCTAAAAACCAATCAGATGGCGCAAATACTAAAAGTCTTGGGGCATCCGGCAAGGCTCTCCATCGTTCAAATGCTAGCAAAAAGCTCTGATTGTGTGGGAAATGAATTTGTAGCTCAACTCCCACTGGCACAACCTACCATCTCAAGGCATTTAGCGGAGCTCAAAAAAGCAGAACTGATTCAGGGAAGCATCGACGGGAATAACATTTCTTATTGTATCAATCCGAAACGATGGAACCAGGTGCAACAGTTCCTACACAACATTACACTAGAAATTCAATCCAACAAAGAGCAGTGCTAAGTAAAAACTCTAATTAAATTGAAAAAATGAAACTTTCAGAAATTAAAAACCATTTGAACTCCTTAAATTCCATCCAATTTTCCTTACCCGATGGAACTCTTGTCCCCTCTCATTTTCATGTCACAGAAATTGGACATATTCAAAAACAGTTTGTGGATTGTGGGGGAAGTTTACGCAAAGAAGAAGTCATCAATTTTCAACTGTGGACTTCAGACGATTATGACCACCGCCTAAGTAGTTCCAAGCTACAATCAATCATCCAAATGTCAGAAGAAAGACTGGCTTTAGACGATTTACCCATTGAAGTAGAATATCAAGGGGCTACCATCGGCAAGTATGATCTGGAATTTGATGGGGAAAAATTCTTATTAATTTCCACTCAAACGGACTGCCTGGCTCAAGACAAATGCGTGGTGACCCCAGCTTTAGAGCCTGCTCAAACTCAATGTGCCCCAGGATCTGGATGCTGTTAATCCTTTAGAGAAAATGATTCCCGTTACACCTGAGCTAAAAAAGAGTATCCAAACAGCGCTCGATGAAGAAATCTCAAAAGAGCGGAAAGAAGTCCTGCATGGACTTGTAGAGTACATCATAAAAAAACGTACTGAAAATTCGGTAGTCAACCTCAATTTTGTCTGTACCCACAATTCTCGGCGTAGTCAATTTTCTCAAATATGGGCATATACTGCTGCTGCTTACTTCGGCATTCCCGCAAACTGTTTTTCTGGGGGTGTGGAAGTCACCGCATTCAATGAGCGTGCTGTAGCTTCTATAAAACGGAGTGGATTTTTTGTGACTTCAACAGGTGAAACCAATCCACACTATCAGGTTTCATACCACAAAGAAGCGTCGCCCCTGTTGGTCTTTTCAAAATTAGTTGAGGATCCCATAAATACATCTAATCCTTTTGCTGCAGTTATGACCTGTGCACATGCAGATGAAAATTGTCCGTTCATCCCAGGGACAGAACAACGTATTCCTTTGCGGTATGAAGATCCAAAACGTTTTGACAATACTCCTTTGGAAGCGGAAAAATACGACGAACGCTCCCTTCAGATTGCTGCAGAACTTTTTTACGTTTTTAAAAGAGTGAGTAAATCTTAATTAGCACCTCTATTATGTCTGTTATATCTCTGATTTTCTTAAGTTTAGGGTATGTTAAAACGAATTTCCATCCTGACTTTCGCTCCTTTGGCTCTGCTCTTGATTCCATTAATTGCCATGAACTATTCTGACGAAGTCCATTGGACTCTAATTGATTTTGTGATTATCGGAGTGCTGTTGCTCGTCGCAGG
>CAXGYE010000156.1:0-4196 GCA_964013865.1 uncultured Flavobacteriaceae bacterium | reverse complement strand
TCCTTAATCAAAAAACTACCTTCCCAAGGGCGCTTCCGTTTTTTTTTCTTGTTTTTTTTCGTATCATTTACTTTTTGGTTGAGCACCAAACTTTCTAATACGTATACCTTAGAGCAATCCTTTCCAGTGTATTTTACAGATATACCAAAGGGCATTATTCCTTCTGAAGCTCCTAAGAAAATCAGCGCCTCTCTAACAGCTAGTGGTCTTGAGATCTTATTGTATCGATTGATTGACAAATCGATAACTGTTTCACTGCAAGAAGGTGATTTTACTACTACTTTGGGATTAGTTTCACTTAGAAATCAGCAGTTTTCAATCGAGCAACAACTTTTTGACAATACAAAACTCAATCAGATCTACCCAGAAAACCTGAAAATTACTTTTAGCCGCTTGGCTAAAAAAGTAGTGGTAGTAAACCCTCAAACTCGGATTCAACTTCGGGCAGGATATTTAAGTGATGCTCCTATACAAAGTAAACCCGATAGTATTTTAGTTCGAGGTCCACAATCTATTCTGGATACACTCACAGCAATTCCCACCTTATTTTTTGAGGCATCAGATCTATATGAACCCATTTCACAAGAAGTAGATTTAAAATCTATCCCAGAACTACAATTGGCTCAAGAGAAAGTGAGGCTTATTATGCCGGTTTCGCGCTATTCTGAAAAAGAGTTATTACTTCAAATTGAGGTGATCAATTTACCCCTTGGTGTACGGGTAAAACTATTTCCACCTACAGCAAAGTTACGAGCCACACTCCCCGTGGAACTATTAAGTACAGTTAAGGAAACTGATTTTCGTTTGGTAGTGGATTATGAAAATTTACAGGATCAAGAAAGTAAGTCACTGAAGTTGATATTGTTGAAACAGCCACCTGGCTTAAAACAACTGATATGGGAACCTAAGGAGGTAAATTATCTTATAAGAAAATGAAAGTTATTGGTCTTACAGGAGGAATCGGTAGTGGAAAATCTACACTTTTAAAGTGGTTTCAAGATCAAGGATTTCCTTGTTTTGAATCCGATGTAGTGGGTAGAGCGCTTCTAGACAGTGACTTACGTGAAGCGGTGAGCAACCGATTTGGTTCTGAGCTATACGGCACCGATGGACTGCTAAATCGTACTGCTTTAGCAGCACTTGTATTTCAAGAAACAACAGCATTAGATGAGCTGAACAAGCTGGTTCATCCTGCTGTAGCAGCTGCTTTTGAGGATTTTAAAAAGCAACACGACAAGGCATCGCTTGTTGTCAAAGAAGCGGCTATTTTGTTTGAAACAGGAGGCTACAAAAAATGCGATTCTACGATTTTGGTTAAAGCACCAAAAGAACAGCGAATTCAAAGGATCATAGCAAGAGATGGAGTAACGAAAGAGGCGGTACTTTCCCGAATGAAGCACCAGTGGAGTGATTCAAAAAAAGAGCGTTATGCAGATTTTGTTATTCTTAATACCAACCTTAAACAGGCTTTCAAACAAGCCGCTGAAGTTTTAAAAAAGCTTAAGGAGTAAGCGTCTTTTCGGATTAACAAAGTATTAGTATATTATTTGTCCAAAATAAGTGAAATTTGCAATGGATAATAAGTTGAAACACACTACGTTTTAATTTAAATAAAAAGGAATGAAGAAAAACCTATTTATCCCTCTCGTTAGTTTTATGATCATCTCCATTCTTGGGATTATCGTACTGCAAGGTTATTGGATCTTTTCGGCATGGAATGACAAAGAGCAAGAGTTCTCTTTGGCAGTTCAGCAATCCTTAATGATGGTTGCAGAAGAAATTCAAGAAAGAGAGCTTTCCGATTACATTACGGCCTACGAAAAACTTGTTGATTCATTAGAAACTCCAGATGACGCCAGCTTTGCCAATGTCTTTTTATTTTTAGATGAAGACAAGACCAACAATTTAATTTCCTACTATGCTTATGGTATTTTGGAAGAAGACTATGAAATAACACCTTATTTGGATCCAAAACTTGGGGATACTTTGGAAATTCTCACGGACGTAAAGCAGGTTAAAAACACGACCATTATCAATAAAAACGATGTTTTTAACCGTGAAAATAATATTGCCACCTCGGTAGAAAAAATCAAAACCATAGAGCGGATGAACATTGCAAACCAACGCATCCGGTCTACCTTTAAAGATTATACAGCTAATACGCCCATTCACAAACGCCTAAATGTACAAGAGTTAGATTATGTACTAAAGCGAGAATTTGATGCAAAGATGATCGTAACGCCCTATGAATTTGGGATTTATGACAATGGATTAGCGACTAAAATTAAGTCTAACAACTACTCTGAAGCCCAAGAAGGCTATCGCTATTCTATTCCTATATTTCAGGATGAAAAAGGGCTGAGAAATTATGAACTGATTGTTTCTTTTCCTGAAAAAGATCAGTACGTATTTTCTTCCATCCTCAGTTTGGGTGGATTGACTTTTTTCTTGACCTTGTTTATCGTTTTGGTATCTAGTAGTGCATTATACCAAATCATTCAACAAAAAAAGATATCTGAAATTAAAACCGATTTCATCAACAACATGTCTCACGAGTTTAAAACACCTATTGCCACCATAAATTTGGCTTTGGATGCCATTTCGAACCCGAAAGTGATGGAGACTCCAACTAAAATGACCCAGTATGTCAAAATGATTCGAGAGGAAAACATTCGGATGCTTGCACAGGTTGAAAACGTACTTCGTATTTCTCAATTGGATCGCAGTAAGGAACCCATTCAAAAAAAGCCGCTCGATTTAAATCAAGTCATCCAAGACGCAATAAGTCATATCCAATTGATCTTAAAAGACAAATCGGGAGTTCTAAAAACCAACCTAAAAGCAGAAAATTTTCATGTACTAGGTAATAAAAATCACATGACTAACGTTGTAGTCAACCTCCTAGATAATGCTGTCAAATATTGTGATAAAAATCCCAAAGTCGAGATCGAAACCTTAAATGAAGACAATGACTTTTTACTAAGAGTTAAGGACAATGGCATCGGTATGACTCCTGTAATCCAAAAAAAGGTATTTGATAAATTCTACCGAGCCACCTCAGGCGATATTCACAATGTAAAAGGACACGGACTAGGACTGGCCTATGTCAAAAAAATAGTGGATCTGCACAAAGGGCAAATCTACTTAGAAAGTAAAAATGGTATTGGAACCACCTTTACCCTAAGAATCCCAATTGAAAATTAATTTAACCCAGCCTCACTCTATATAAAATGAAAAACGATAACAAAAAAATTCTACTCGTAGAAGATGACCCAAATTTTGGAAGTATCTTAAAAGAATATTTAACTCTGAATGACTATGATATCACCCTTGCAAAAAATGGAATTGAAGGTTTTGAAAAGTTTCGCAAAGACCATTTTGACCTTTGTATCCTTGACGTGATGATGCCTTACAAAGATGGATTTACCTTAGCACGAGAAATTCGAGAAAAAAACGATGTGGTTCCCATCTTTTTTCTCACAGCAAAACATCTAAAGGAGGACGTTTTAAAGGGGTTTAAAATCGGAGCAGACGATTATATGACCAAACCCTTCGATTCAGATGTACTTCTAGCTAAAATTAAAGCTATCCTAAATCGAAAAACGATTCCTGTAGTCCCTGAGAATGACACTTTTGAGTTTAGTTTCAGTGATTTTGAATTCAATTCGAAACTGCGTTTTTTGAACCATAAAGATGGGGCGTCCACCAAGCTCTCACCCAAAGAAAATCAATTGTTACGTCTTTTGGTCTTGCATCTCAATGATTTGTTACCTCGTGAAGTAGCACTAAACAAGATCTGGAGAGACGACAATTATTTTACTTCAAGAAGTATGGACGTCTACATTGCGAAACTTCGGAAGTATCTCAGTATGGACGAAAAAGTACAGATTCTAAACATCCACGGAGAGGGTTTTCGACTGGTTATTGCCGACTAAATTCCACCTCTGGGATGGAATTGTTCCACCACAGAACGTAAATGTTGCGTATCCAGATGGGTATACACCTCAGTAGTAGTGATGCTTTCATGTCCCATTAAAACTTGGATGGTACGTAGGTCCGCACCGTTTTCTAGTAGGTGTGTCGCAAAGGAATGCCGAAAGGTATGGGGACCAATTTTCTTTTGGATATTGGCTTTTAGGGCTAAAGAGCGAATGAGTGTAAAAATCATTTGGCGCGTCAGCATCTTTCCGTTACGA
>CAXGYE010000155.1:0-4199 GCA_964013865.1 uncultured Flavobacteriaceae bacterium | reverse complement strand
TTTTACATTTCGAAACCTCAGAAAACTATATGAAAAACTATTTGAATTTTGAATTCATGCCCGGACGATATTATGGAAAGGTCCCTGTTTAATAAGACTTAATTTAATGACAAATACATTTGATACTATCGTTGTAGGGGAAGGAATGTCGGGAGGATGGGCAGCCAAAGAATTTACAGAACAAGGTTTTAAAACCTTACTTCTGGAAAGAGGACCCAATGTAGAACACCTCAAGGATTATCCGACCACCAATATGCAGCCTTGGGAATTTAAACACCGAGGTAGTTTGACTGCGAAAGAGATTGAAGACAATCCTGTAGCGAGTCGTTGTTATGCCTTTAGAGAGGATGCCAAACATTTTTTTGTGAAAGACAAAGAGCATCCCTATGAGCAAGTCAAACCCTTTGATTGGATTCGAGGGTATCAAGTAGGAGGAAAGTCCATCATGTGGGCACGACAAGTGCAACGCTGGAGTCCCTATGATTTTGAAGGTCCTGCACGAGATGGATTTGCTGTCGATTGGCCCATTCGCTACAAGGATTTAGCCGATTGGTACACCTATGTAGAAGGTTTTGTGGGGGTAAGTGGAAATAAAGATGGTTTGGATAGTTTACCCGATGGAGATTTTTTAAAACCTTGGGAATCCAATGTAGTAGAGGAATACTTTAGTCAACAAGTTAAAAAAAATTTCAGCGACCGACACGTAATTTACGGTCGTTGTGCACATCTTACGGAGAGCCGTCCTGTTTTTATAGAACAAGGACGCGGTTTGTGTATGAGTCGGAGAATCTGCCAACGGGGCTGCCCCCTAGGAGGCTATTTTAATGCCAATTCAACCTTAATTCCCTGGGCGCTTAAAACAGGTAATTTAACTTTAAAACCCAATTCCGTAGTCCATTCTGTACTGTACGACGAAACTGAGCAAAAAGCGATAGGGGTTCGAGTAATTGACTCGATTACCAAAGAAAGTCAGGATTACTTTGCGAAAGTTATTTTTCTCAATGCGGCGACTTTAAATACGAACTTGATTCTTTTGAATTCAAAATCCAACCGTTTTCCAAACGGTTTAGGAAACGACAATGGCTTACTAGGAAAATACATTGCCTTTCACAATTACAGAGCCACGATCAGTGCGGAATACGAAGGATTCCCAGACTATACCCTTGAAGGAGCCAAACCCACCACACATTACGTCCCACGTTTTCGTAACCTGTACAAACAAGAGACAGATTTTTTAAGAGGCTATGCAGCTGGTTTTGAAGCATTTCCCTTGCGAGAAACCTTGAGAGAAGGAATAGGAAACGACCTAAAAAGTCAGCTGCTGCAGACCAAAGAAACGGGTATTTGGGGCGTTGGTTCCCACATGATGGGCGAAACCCTACCCAAGGAGTCTAACCAAGTCAGCTTAGATTCTGAAAAAACCGACGAGTGGGGAATCCCCTTGTTGCGTATTGATGTAGACTATGACGACAACGATGAAAAGATGATTCAAGATTTTTATGAACAATTTTCAGAGATGTATTCTAAAGCTGGATTTACCAACATCGTAACAAACGACAACGGGAGGCGCCCCGGAAATGACATCCACGAAATGGGAGGAGTTCGTATGGGCAAAGATCCAAAAACTTCCTTGCTCAATGCCTGGAATCAAATGCATGAATGTAAAAATGTATTTGTAACCGATGGCGCGTGTATGACTTCTACTTCTACCCAAAACCCCTCTTTGACCTTTATGGCGATAACCGCAAGAGCGGCAAATTATGCAATTCAGCAACTGAAAAAGGACCTGATTTAATTGAAGAGTTGCTGGCGCCGGTATTTACGGAACTTCTAAAGCAGGTGTTCATTCGATCACTAGAGCCCTTGCTAAAGATCTGGCCGAATACAACATTCGTGTCAATGCTGTTTCTCCTGGAACCATTGATACCCCATTTCACGCTCAGATAAAGTCCACTAAACCTGAAGTTTTTGCCTCTTGGAAGAACAACATCATGTTAGGTAGATTAGGACAACCTGAAGAAGTTGCCAACGTAGTTTCTTTTCTCGCGAGTAGTGACGCTTCTTTTATTACAGCGGAAACTGTTCAAATTGGAGGAGGACAAGCATTGGGAATCTAGGGATCATCATCTTTTAACAAGTTGTTGTTAAACTTAACGACCTGAATTTTTGGTAACAAAAGCAATGAAAGGAGTTGGCTCTTCTAGTAAAATAGAGGCAGGTTTTACTTTAGTTTTTCAAGCGTACAATTACGAAAAAAATAAATCTTAAATTTGAATATGAAAAAAGTAGTAACCTTTGGTGAAATCATGTTGCGCTTAGCGCCACCAGAGTTTTTGCGTTTCTCTCAGGCCAACAGCTTTGATGTGGTCTATGGAGGAGGGGAATCCAATGTAGCGGTATCTCTTGCCAACTATGGTGTTCCAGTAGAATTTGTAACTCGTTTACCTAAAAACGATATTGGGCAATGTGCATTGATGGAAATGAGAAAACGCAATGTAGGAACCCAGCATATTATCCAAGGTGGGGCTCGTCTAGGTATTTATTTTCTAGAGACCGGAGCGGTAAGTAGAGGTAGTAAAGTCGTTTACGACCGTGCCCATTCTGCCATGTCCGAAATCCAACCCGGGATGGTAAACTGGAAAGAGGTATTTCAGGAAGCACAATGGTTTCATTGGACGGGAATCACCCCTGCGATTTCTCAAAGTGCTGCCGACGCCTGCCTAGAAGCAGTAAAAGTAGCCAGCGAAATGGGATTGACTATTTCTACAGATTTAAACTACCGTGCAAAACTTTGGAAGTACGGCGGGGATCGTGAAAAAATCATGACCGAACTGACTTCCTACTGTGATATCATCCTAGGAAATGAAGAAGATGCTGAAATGCATTTTGGAATCCAACCTGAAGGCTTAGACATCACCACACAAGGGGAACAGGTTAAAGCAGCAGCATTTTTATCCGTTTGCCAGCAAATGCAGAAAAAGTTCCCCAAAGCTAAAAAAGTAATTACCACCTTGCGGGGTTCGATATCTGCCTCTCACAACACTTGGGCTGGCGTTTTATACGACGGAAAAACCATGTATGAGAGTGCTCAATACCAAATCACCCATATCGTGGATCGAGTAGGAGGGGGCGACTCTTTTATGGGTGCCTTGATTTATGGACTTATTCATTATCCAAAGGACGACCAAAAAGCACTGGATTACGCGGTGGCAGCCTCATGCTTAAAACACACCATTAAAGGAGATGCGAATTTGGTTACAATAGAAGAAATTGAAAAACTAATGGGTGGCGACGCCTCCGGGCGTGTTGCACGATAACAAAGCGTATGGCACAATTTTCTAGAATAGAAGTAGTACAGCAAATGAAGGAATCGGGAATGGTTCCCTTATTTTACCATTCCGACAGTGAAGTAGCAAAGGCCGTTTTAAAAGCCTGCTATGATGGGGGAGCACGGTTAATGGAGTTTACCAGTCGCGGTGATTTTGCAATTGAAATTTTTACAGACTTGATCAAGTATGCCCTTGCTGAACTTCCCGGGATGATACTCGGAGTAGGATCGGTAACGGATGCCGCAGCAGCTTCACAATACATGCTGGCAGGAGCAAACTTTGTCGTAACTCCTGTTTTTAGAGAAGACATTGCCCTCGTATGTAATCGACGTAAGGTACTTTGGTCCCCAGGCTGTGGGTCGCTGACTGAAATTGCAAATGCCGAAGAATGGGGCTGTGAGCTGGTAAAACTATTTCCTGGAAGTACCTATGGTCCTGGTTTTGTCAAGGCAATTAAAGGGCCTCAACCTTGGACTTCCATTATGCCTACGGGAGGCGTTTCTACAGAAGAGGAGAACCTGAGAGGGTGGTTTGATGCTGGAGTGACCTGTGTAGGAATGGGATCCAAATTAATTTCAAAAGAGATTTTAGAAAAGAAGGACTATCACGCGCTAGAAACAGAGGTTCGTTCTGTTTTGGAGCTGATCCGAAAGATCCTTAAATAAATGCGTTTTTAGAGACTGTAAACCACTCTTGCCATAATGAATCACGGTTGAATAACAGTAGCGGTATTATATACCGGTATAGGATTCTTTTTTTTAGATATATAAGATTTGTGTTATTATATTTTCACAAAAAATAAAATCTATATTAATGTGTCCAAGTTAAATTAATCTTCAAATAAAACTTCATAAATCAGAAAATGGCTAG
>CAXGYE010000154.1:0-4200 GCA_964013865.1 uncultured Flavobacteriaceae bacterium | reverse complement strand
CCCTACACGACGCTCTTCCGATCTTAAATGATAGTACATGACGGCATACGATATTATAGTTTTAGGAAGTGGTCCAGGAGGATATGTTACTGCAATTCGCGCATCTCAACTGGGATTTAAGACCGCAATTGTAGAAAAAGAAAGTCTGGGAGGCGTTTGTCTGAACTGGGGGTGTATTCCCACCAAAGCCCTGCTTAAATCCGCTCAAGTTTTTGAATACCTCAAGCATGCTGGGGACTATGGATTGACCATCAAAGAATACGACAAGGACTTTGACGCCGTGGTGAACCGAAGTCGTAATGTAGCTGCCGGAATGAGCAAAGGCGTGCAGTTTTTAATGAAAAAAAATAAGATAGACGTACTGGAAGGCCATGGAAAAATAATGTCCGGAAAAAAAGTAAGCGTCACCCAAGGCGACAAAACCGAAGAATACGAAGCGAAAAATATCATTATCGCAACTGGGGCCCGTTCTCGAGAACTCCCTAGTCTTCCCCAAGACGGAAAAAAAGTGATTGGCTATCGCAAAGCCATGACCTTGGAAAAACAACCTAAAAAATTAATTGTCGTCGGTTCTGGAGCCATCGGAATTGAATTTGCCTATTTCTACAACGCGATGGGTACCGAGGTAACCATCGTGGAATACCTAGACCGTATCGTTCCCGTGGAAGACGAAGAAGTCTCCAAACAACTGGAACGCTCCTTTAAAAAGAGTGGGGTAAAAATCCTAACCAATGCAGAAGTCACGGGCGTAGATACCAAAGGAAAAGGGGTTAAAGCCACCGTAAAAACCACAAAAGGAGAAGAGGTGCTCGAAGCCGACGTTGTCCTTTCTGCCGTGGGAATTAAAACGAATATTGAAAACATCGGTCTGGAAGAGGTGGGCATTGCTGTGGATCGGGATAAAATCCTTGTCAACGACTTTTACCAAACCAACTTGCCCGGCTATTACGCCATTGGAGATGTGACCCAAGGGCAAGCCCTGGCACACGTGGCTTCTGCGGAAGGCATCTTGTGTGTTGAAAAAATTGCAGGACACGCTGTGGAACCTTTGGATTATGGAAATGTTCCCGGCTGTACTTACTGTTCCCCCGAAGTCGCTTCCGTAGGGCTCACCGAAGCACAAGCCAAAGAAAAAGGCTACGACATTAAAGTGGGGAAATTTCCCTTTTCTGCTTCTGGAAAAGCCCAAGCTGGGGGTACTCCCGACGGCTTTGTCAAAGTTATCTTTGACGCCAAATACGGCGAATGGCTGGGATGCCATATGATCGGTACAGGTGTTACCGACATGATAGCCGAAGCGGTACTGGGTAGAAAGCTGGAAACTACAGGACATGAGGTCTTAAAAGCCGTTCACCCCCACCCTACTATGAGTGAGGCCGTGATGGAAGCCGTAGCCGATGCCTACGACGAGGTGATTCATCTCTAAGCTCCTACCTCCGAAAAATGTTAAAGCCCTTTTTTAAAAGGGCTTTTAAACTATAGAAGAGACTCTCTGGATACGTACTTTAAAGAATTGAAAAACTCTGTTTCCACACTCAAAAAAGCTACTTTTTATTTGTTGAAAAGCTTGATTAAGAAGTATTTGTTATCCCTATCAGACCCTTACAAAGCATACCAGAGAAAGGAAAAATCAGAATTAAAACATTTTTTTAATTAAACCAATGAAACGTTTACTTGAATTAGTATTACTAGGTATTTTTTTAATTTTGGTTAGTGGTTTTGGTAGTACTAAAACTGATTTAACTCTTAAAATAACGAATATACAAGAGATTAAGGGAGAACTTATCATAGCACTTTATGATAAGAAAAACCACTTTCCCAAAAAAGGAATGGAGCTTAAAAAAATAATTCTCAAAATCAGAGAATCTACAATTGTGCACACAATCAGGGATTTACCCAAAAAAGAATATGCCGTTGCCGTCTTTCAAGATGAAAATTCAGATCAAAAGTGTAATCTAAATTTCTTCGGTATTCCTGAAGAACGGTTTGGGTTTTCAAATAATTTCATTCCCAAACTATTAGTTCCAAATTTTGACGAGGTGAAATTTAAACTAGATCAACCCAAAACGCTAGAAATTAAACTGGTGAAAATGGAATATTGAATAGCACTTGGATAAGTATTTTAATTTTTTTAAGTGTCGGTTTTTCCTTTTTTTTGTACAGTTAACGATTCAAGTGAAATTTTTTCAAATGGGACTTTTAGGAATAAAACGAAAACTAGCAGAAAATCACATTGAACTTATGTAATGGATGTACTCTTCTTTCTGGAGGAAAGGACTAAGTTAGCTAACCCGTCATCGGGGTTTTCTCTTGTTTCAACAACTTTAGATGAGAATATCCCTAAACAAGACTAAAAATCTCAGCCCAAAATCCCAAAGAATTTATAACTTTAATTTTTAAAAAAAATATGGAACTTTTAAAACTATCAGTAGAATGGGCAAAGGCGGAAGTCTATTCTACATGTTTTTTTATCCTGTTTGCCCTCTTTTTTGTTATTGTCAGTATTGGTTTTTGGCAGTTGGGAAAAACAGATTTGGCGAAAGCCTATATCATTCCTACACTCATAGCAGGAATACTCCTTATGATAATTGGGGTGGGTTTGGTTTACACCAATACCAAGAGAATTAGTGAATTTGAAACAGCATACAAAGAGGATGCCTCAGCTTTTTCAGTTTCAGAATTTGATCGTATCGAAAGTACGTTAAAAGAATACAACACGGTTGTTTTTAAAGCGATCCCAATCCTTATGATCCTCGCTTCTTTACTGCTTGTTTTTGTTGACAAGCCCTTGTGGCGTGCGATTAGCATTACCACCATCGCTATGCTGATCGTGATTCTGTTGATAGACGGGACGGCTCATGCGCGAATACAAGTCTACAAAGCGCAATTGGAAGAGGTGTCCGAAAAAGAAAAACTATGACAATACACTCTCCACGCCAAGGCGATACGAATCCAGCCCAAAACCAATAATCAGTCCTTTGGCTACGGGAGTGATGTAGGAGGTATGCCTAAAATCTTCTCGGGCAAAGGTGTTGGAAATGTGAATTTCAATCACGGAAGTGTCGATGCTTTTTATAGCGTCACCAATGGCCACTGAGGTATGGGTATAGGCGCCTGCGTTGAGAAGAATAAGATCTGAACTGAAACCAATCTCCTGTAGGCGGTTGATTAATTCCCCTTCTACATTGGACTGAAAATAGTCAAAAGTCACCTGAGAAAACTGTTTTTGCAACTCGGCGTAGTAGTCTTCAAAAGTTTGATTGCCGTAGACCGTAGGTTCCCGAGTGCCCAAGAGATTTAAATTTGGTCCGTTGATGATGCTGATCTTCATTTTTGTTATTTTAGTAAAAGTATAGAAATTAGAAGTATTCCCCTAAAAACAAATGGAGTGAATTGGCAACAAGCAGTGGCAGATTTTCGAATGTACCTCAAAATAGAACGGGGGCTTTCTGAAAACTCAATTGAAAATTACAGCTTGGACATTCAGTCCTTTCAAAATTTCTTGGACAAAGAAAGCAGCAAAGAAACTCCCCTGAATTGCGATCAAGAAATCGTAAAACAATTTATTTACGAAACCGCAAAAGTGCTAAGTCCCCATACCCAGGCACGGCGGATTGCTGGCCTGCGCAGTTTTTTTGATTACCTCATTTTTGAAAAATACCGAACCACCAACCCTACCGACCTCATAGAGGCACCCAAACTGGGAAGGAAGCTTCCCGACGTACTTTCCTTTAAAGAAATCGAACGCTTGATGAACCAATTGGATCTGGGTCACCCTCAGGGACATCGCAATCGAGCCCTACTGGAAACCCTTTACGGAAGTGGGTTGCGCGTGTCTGAGTTGATCAATTTAAGCTTGTCTAACCTCTTTTTTAAGGAGTCCCTGATTCGGGTAACGGGTAAAGGAAACAAACAACGTCTAATTCCCATGGGGAGGGTGGCTAAAAAATTTTTAGAAATCTACATCCACCAAATTCGCGCCTTACAAAAAATTCATCCCGAACATCTAGACGTGGTGTTTTTAAATCGTAACGGAAAGATGCTGACGCGCCAAATGATTTTTACACTCATTCGCTCTTTGGCCTTAAAAGCCAATATCCAAAAGAAAATAGGTCCGCATACTTTTCGGCATTCTTTTGCGACACACCTACTAGAAAACGGCGCAGACTTGCGTACTATTCAAGTTTTAATGGGTCACGA
>CAXGYE010000153.1:0-4235 GCA_964013865.1 uncultured Flavobacteriaceae bacterium | reverse complement strand
TTCGAGCTCTTGAATTCCGCTTTACTTCTTCAGCTGAGGGAACCCTAAGCCTACCTATTTTACGAAATACGCCCAAGGGATTCCCATAAAAATCCTTTTCTTCTCGTCCTTCAAAATTTCCATTTTGCATATACCTTTTGACCAAACGGTCTTCTAATGAGTGATAAGAGATACAAACCAGTCTTCCTCCTGGTAACAATGCAGAAGCAGCTTGTTCTAAAAAGGATTTTAATACCCCTAGTTCATCATTGACTTCAATACGTACTGCTTGAAAAATTTGAGCGAGTACCTTATTTTCAATTCGCTGGGGAACCCAAGGTTGTACTGCACGAATCAAATCGGCAGTTGTCTCCAACTTGTGTTCAGTGCGAAACGAAACAATTTTATTTGCTAGCTTCTTGGCATTTCTCAATTCGCCGTAGTGAAAAAACAACCCACTCAAAGCTTCTTCGGGATACTGATTGAGAACCTGTTCTGCATCCAAATTTTGGTTTTGATTCATCCGCATGTCCAACCGCCCTTCTTTACGCGTTGAAAACCCACGAGAAGCTTCGTCAAATTGATGTGAAGAAACACCAAAGTCTGCTAAAATTCCATCTACTGTGGGAATGCCATGGTATTTCAAATAATGTGAGAGATGACCAAAATTGGCCGCTATAAATTTAAATCTAGAATCTTCTATTTTGTTTGCAAAAGTATCTTCATCTTGATCGAATGCGAATAAACGACCTTGCTCATTGAGTTGTTCCAAAAGTGCTCTTGAATGTCCCCCGCCGCCAAATGTAACATCCACATAAATTCCTTCTGGCTTTATATTAAGCCCTAGGAGCGCCTCCTTTAGTAGTACCGGATTATGATATTGTGTCATCATTTTTGTCTGCCATTACTTCTTCAGCCAAAGCCCCGAAATCAAGGGTGGCCTCATCTATCGCTTTTTCATAAAGTGTTTTGTCCCAGATTTCAAGAATGTTGACTGCAGAGGATATTACAATCTCTTTTCTTATCTGTGCGTGTTTTACTAAATCTTTAGGGATCAAAAGCCGACCAGAAACATCCATTTCTACCGTCTTTACACCTGCCGTAAAACGCCGTATAAAATCATTATTCTTTTTGTTAAAACGATTCAGGGTGTTGACCTTTTCCATCAACTGCATCCACTCTTGCATCGGATATAATTCTAGACAGGGACTGAACACGGCACGTTTCAAAACAAAACCGCCCGTAGCAATGGATGCCAGTTGTTTTTTAATTGCAATAGGCATCAGAATACGTCCTTTAGCATCGGCTTTGCACTCGTATGTTCCAATGAGGTGTTGCACTTGTGTTCAGATTTAGGTCAAATATAATCGATATTTACCACAATTAACCACTTTTTACCACATTGTTAATAAGTTTTACCCCTAATTTTTTTTTTTGAAACTACGAGGAACGAAATAAAAAATAGGTGCTAAAATGTAAATGTCTATATTTGGAAATTAATATTCGCAGCAGACGGGCACTATGAATAAGATCATCCAAGAACAAGAGTTTCGCTATTTAAAATCAGGCGAGGGACAGCCGTTGATAATCTTGCACGGACTCATGGGAGGGTTAAGTAATTTTAGGGACGTCCTAGATTATTTTTCCAAAAAAGGGTACCAAGTCATTATCCCAGAGCTTCCTGTTTACTCACAGCCCCTTTTGAATACCTCTGTAAAATCGTTGTCTGAATTTCTTTATAAATTCATCCAACACAGAGGGTTAAAAGAAGTTCTTTTATTGGGAAATTCACTTGGAGGCCATGTAGGTTTACTCTTTGCAAAAAATCACCCAGAACTTGTTAAAGGTCTTGTGCTTACTGGTAGTTCGGGGCTGTATGAAAATAATATGGGTGATGGCTATCCCAAACGGGGAGACTACGCCTACATAAAGCAAAAAAGTGAAGCGGTTTTTTACAATCCCAAAACCGCAACCAAAGAAATTGTAGATGAGGTGTTTGAGACGGTTAATGATCGAAACAAACTGGTACGTACCTTGGCGCTAGCAAAAAGTGCCATTCGCCACAATATGGCCAATGAATTACCCAAGATGAATACTCCTACAGCAATCATTTGGGGAAAACAAGACAGTGTAACTCCACCCAACGTTGCGGAAGAATTTAATACCTTACTTCCCGACTCCAATCTGTACTGGATTGACAAATGTGGCCATGCTCCCATGATGGAACATCCCGAGGAATTTAATACAATACTTCAACAATGGCTGGAAACTAGAAAGTTCTAGAAAGTATGAACATCAAATCCGCCCAATTTGTAATCAGTAATACCGATCTCGAAAAATGTCCGAAGAGCTCCCTACCTGAGTATGCCTTTATAGGCAGATCAAATGTGGGGAAATCCTCTTTGATTAACTCCCTTTGCAGAAATAAAAAACTTGCCAAAACGTCTTCAAGACCAGGGAAAACCCAACTCATCAATCATTTTTTAATTAATGAGAATTGGCATCTGGTGGACTTACCAGGTTATGGGTATGCTCGAGTATCAAAATCTCAAAAAAAAGTGTTTCAATCTTTCATCACAACGTATTTTAAACAAAGAAAGCAATTGATCAATGCTTTTTTACTCATTGATATCCGACACGAGCCCCAGCCTATTGACTTAAATTTTATGGAATGGTTAGGTGAAAATCAAATCCCTTTTTCGATTGTATTTACCAAGTCAGATAAACTGAAAACTAGTGCTCAAGAGCGGAATATTGCGCACTACAAAAAAGAAATGCTGGACTCTTTATGGGAAGAATTACCCCCTGTTTTTGTTACGTCCTCCTTGCACCAAACAGGTGGTGAAGAAATTCTAAACTACATTGAGCAACTCAACATTCAATACCATCAAATTAGAAAGGTTTAGGGTTTTTTTAACTCCAACTTTTCAGCAAAATAATCACAGAAATCCTTCATGGTTGCAGTCATTTTTTCGTCTTGCGTAGCGCGGTAAAACGTATCGCTGAGCGATACTAGAGTTTGATGAAAAAACAACTGCATTTGGTCTATGGGCATCTCTTTTACCCACAAATCCATTTTCAACGTTTCTTGATTTTCCGCATCCCAAAAAGAGAGCAACAGGGCTTTGGTCTCCTTATCAGAAATTCCTCCATCGGGTGCAGTCCATTTCATTTGTTCTGGAATGTTATTTTCGTCCAAATTAATGTCAATTTTAACTTGGGTTTTTTTGTTAATGGCCATTAGCGTTTTGGTTTGTATTTCGATTGATTGAAAAGTTGTTGTGCAGGAAGTCGCAGAAGTTCTTGTAACGGTTTCTCAGGATACAGATCGCGGTACTTTCGAACAATTTGCCAACCAATCCATCGTCCTACTCTACCAGGAGACTCAAGGTCTAACTCCAAATAGAACTTGGAAAAAGGGGCTGGTTCTAAAAATCGCTCTATCCATTGGGAATCGGTTTGGTAAAGCATCTGCTTTTCAATAAAATATTGCCAGATGTAGATTTCATTTTCTTCTACCCAGTTCAGCTCGGCCTTGGAATAGGCTATTTTTATATGATCTTCTTCATGAGGTAATAACAGATCTTGTAAATACATTTTCTTACCCTCAAATAGCATTTGACCTAGAAACGTACGATCCTCAGTGGGCGGAATTGTGTAGGTGCTAAATTTTTCAACAATTTGGGATAGGATGTACTTTTCGTCCAACTCTTTTCGTATATAATTCGGAATTCCCTCATACAAAGGATGGTCTGCCCCCAGAAACGTGTCTAAAGAAATTAACAACAAACTGTCAGAGTAGACAGTTTTGATTTGGTAATCAACATTATTTGTCAAGGTAATTACATGCGGTATTTTTACTTTTGGAAAGTGGTGTTTAATATGTTTAAATAGATGGGAAACTTTAGCTTCCAGTGGAGTAACCTCTTCATACACTTCTGAAACCGCTTTTTGAAGAAGCAATTGTAGGCTATCCTTTTGTCGTTTAATCCAAATGCTATCAGAAAATTGTTTTGGAAATAAAAAAGGATATTCTTTTTTTAGTTGAGGGATTACCTCTGGAGGTTGATCGTAAAATTTTAAATCAAACCGATCCAATTGTATTTCTACAGGAAGAGCCTCAATGGCAGCTTCATTGTTATTTTCATTTTGACAGGACAGTATAAAAATAAAAAAAACAAAAAAAACAGCCGTTGAGTAAGGAAATGCAAAAAAAGGAGTAAGTCTCGTCTTAAGATTTGTAATCATGCCCACAA
>CAXGYE010000152.1:0-4350 GCA_964013865.1 uncultured Flavobacteriaceae bacterium | reverse complement strand
TTTTTGCCCCAAATCTTACCATGAACTTAACCTACTTATGTTCAGGTGATGTAAAAGTAGTATAATATTTGAATTTCACAATAATATATTCAATAATTATTTAATTAGTCTAGTTTGTATCAGGGGGTTTGTGTTTAAAGCGGGAACACTTTAAAGAGATTCAACAAGAATATTTGGGAATACTTTTTAATTTATTGAAATAATTTGTCTTTATCCTAATAGAAGCGTACTTTTGCCATCCAAAAATAAGAATATGAACCATTACGAAACTGTTTTCATTTTAAATCCCGTTCTGTCTGAAACACAGATAGAGGAAGCAGTTCAAAAGTACATAGACTTTATTAAGGCCCAAAAAGGTTCTCTTACGAACCAGGAAAATTGGGGTCTTAAAAAGCTAGCCTATCCGATTGAAAATAAGAAGAGTGGCTTCTATCATCTTTTTGAATTTGCAGCACCCAACGAAGCTATATCGGCTTTAGAAATTGAATTTCGCCGCGATGAACGTGTCATGCGCTATCTGACGGTCAAGTTAGACAAGCATGCACAAGCATGGGCTGAAAAAAGAAAAAAAAGAAATAAAGCTAAATCTTAAGCAATGTCAAAGATAGAAGAACAAAACTCAGGAAAAAAAGAAGGAGAAATTCGTTATTTAACTCCTTTAAATATTGATACTACTTCACAAAAGAAGTATTGCCGTTTTAAACGATCTGGAATCAAGTATGTGGACTATAAAGATCCTGACTTCCTTTTAAAGTTTGTAAATGAGCAGGGTAAAATTTTACCTAGAAGACTTACAGGTACTTCGTTAAAATACCAACGCAAGGTTTCTGTAGCGGTTAAAAGAGCGCGCCATTTGGCTTTGATGCCCTATGTAGCGGATATGTTGAAATAATAAAACTCTCATTATGGAATTAATATTAAAAGAAGACGTTCAAAATCTTGGATTTAAAGACGACATTGTGAGTGTTAAAAACGGTTACGGTAGAAACTTTTTAATCCCTCAGGGCAAGGCTGTAATTGCAACCCTTTCTGCAAAGAAAGTTTTAGCTGAAAACTTAAAGCAACGCGCCTTTAAAGAAAAGTCAATCATTGATGCAGCTCAAAAAAGAGGAGAAGAAATCAAAGCAATCGAAATCAAAATTGCCTCAAAGGTAGGTTCTGGAGATAAGTTGTTCGGATCGGTTACCAACGCAGATTTGGCTAGTGCCATAAGCGCCAAAACTTCCGAAATCGATAAAAAGTTCATTACCCTCCCAGGAAAAACCATCAAGCGGCTCGGTAAATACGAAGCGACCATTCGATTGCATCGAGAGGTCAGTTTTGAATTTCCCTTTGAAATCATTGCCGATACGAAAGCTTAATTTCTAAACCCACTTTCAAGTGGGTTTTTTTATTTCTTTTTTCTATGCGATATCACAAACTTTCCGAAGCACAGCTTCACGAAATGCATGAAGAGTTTGCGATTTTTTTGGCCTCCCAAGCAATCAATAAAAAAGAATGGGATCGTATTAAGGAAAAAGAACCCGATAGGATTGAAGACTTTTTAGCCTCATTCAGCGATCTAGTTTGGGAAAAAATACTTTCAGAATGTTCCTATTTGGAGTTTACCACTCCCGATCAAGCTTTTCTATTTAAGACGGGAAAAAATAAAGCAGAAGTTTTGGTGTTAAAAATTGACTCAAACTTTACTGACTTGACCTCTGGAGCCGGATTTGAAAAAGCGCTAAGCCAATTGGATTCTGATCAGGTGGCATTATTTCATGCTTCCAAGCCCTACACTCCTTCCCGAAACGAATTTATCTATGAATATTTAAAAAAGGGAGCTGAACTTTCTAAAGGAGATCGATTCAACCGATTGCAAAGTTATTTTTCCAATTCGGTAAAATAGAAGATATTTGTACCTCAATAGCAGACATGGCAATAAAACCCGCTACATCTAAAGGGACTCGAGATTTTTCTTCAGAAGAACTAGCTAAGAGAACCTACATCAAAAATATTCTTCAAAACGCATTTGAATGTTTTGGATTTAGTCCTATTGAGACCCCAACCTTTGAACGTTTGGAAACCCTGACTGGGGTTTATGGCGAAGAAGGAGAACGTCTAGTGTTTAAAATTTTAAACTCAGGAGAAAAGATAAAAAAAGCCGATACCGAAGCTTTGGCTCGGGGAGAGAATCAAAAGTTTATACACTCTGTCTCAGAAAAAGCTTTGCGATATGATCTTACTGTTCCCTTTGCCCGTTTTGTAGCGCAGCATCGAAACGAACTTACTTTTCCATTTCGCAGGTATCAAATTCAACCCGTATGGCGTGCAGATCGTCCCCAGCACGGTAGATTTCAGGAATTTTATCAATGTGATGCCGACATCGTAGGGGACCGTTCGCTATGGCAGGAAGTAGAAGTGTTGTCCTTGTATGACCGTGCGTTTGCAGGCTTGAGTCTTCCTGGAGTTGTTTTGAAAATAAACCATAGAAAAATTTTAGCGGGTATAGCAGGGCTACTCGGTGCCGAATCCCGTTTGGTAGATTTTACGGTGGCATTAGATAAAATAGATAAAATTGGAAAAGAAGGGGTTTTTAAAGAATTGTCCGAAAAGGGATTTGAAGTTGACTCCCTCAGCATATTGGACCAATTACTCGCTCTGGAGGGAGATACCGAGCATCAACTCACTGAGTTGAAATCTCTGTTTTCTAATCAACCCGAAGGATTAGAAGGGGTGAAAGAAATAGAATTTATCAGTTCCCAACTCCAGAACAACCCCTTACAAGCTACCGAATTGAAATTTGATTTAACCTTAGCGCGGGGTTTACATTACTACACTGGTATGATTGTAGAAGTTGCCCCTCCAGCACAGGTTAAAATGGGTTCCATTGGGGGTGGCGGTCGTTACGACGATCTTACGGGAGTTTTTGGATTAAAAGACATGAGTGGAATTGGAATTTCTTTTGGTTTTGAACGTATCTATTTAGTCATGGAAGCTCTTGACCTTTTTCCCAAGACACTTTTAAAACGCCCGCAAGTTTTGTTTGCCAATTTTGGTGGAGCAGCGGTTCAATCTGCCTATGCTTTTCTCCACAAACTGAGAAACCAAAACATTTCTTGTGAGTTATATCCCACAGAGGCAAAATTGAAAAAACAACTGGGTTATGCCAACACCAAACAAATCCAAAAGGTAATTCTCATTGGTCCGGAGGAATTGGCCGAGAAAATTTTTATACTCAAGGATATGGAAACGGGTACACAAAGTACACATCCTCTAACGGATATGGTACCCCTTTTAGGCTAATGCTCCGTCTTTGGTGCTAATGTTGGTTTGGAGTAAGGTTGTAGCGGTTGTTTTAAAAGATGCCCTATTTTACTATTGGCATCTTCATCAAAAAATACATCCACCCCATAAACAAGCTTTTCTCGATCAAAGGGGAGGTAGGTTCCAAACAGCCGATCCCAAATAGAAAAAATATTTCCAAAGTTTGCATCTGTATAAGGTAATCGATAGTGGTGATGCGTTTTATGCATATCTGGTGAAACTAAAACATAGCTTAGGTATAAATCTACTTTTTTGGGAAGTTTGATGTTGGCGTGGTTAAATTGGGTAGCAATTAATGAGAGCGATTGGTACAACATAATGATGCCCACATTGGCACCTACGAGGAATACACCCACTAGTGTAAATCCAAATCGAACAAAACTTTCCAGCGGATGATGCCGATTTGCTGTTGTGGTATCTACGTGGTGGTCGCTGTGATGCACCAAATGAATCATCCAAAGCGGTTTGACCTTGTGCTCAACCCAATGAGGAGCATAGGCACCGATAAGATCTAAAAGGAGAACCCCTAGCAGTACTTCAGCCCATAGCGGGAGTTCAGGGATCCAGTGTAAAAATCCAAACGAGTTGGACACTACCCAATCGGAAGTGTTCAGTAAAAGAAAGGCCAAAATAAAATTGATGACCACCGTAGTTGAGGTGAAAAATAAATTTGGAAGTGCGTGCTTCCATTTTTTGTATTTAAAGTGAAACAAAGAAAAGTTACCTTCTAAAATCCAAAAAAAGCTCAATCCACCTACTAAAATAAGACTCCGGTGTGCTGAAGGGATCGTTTCAAAATATGCAATTATCGACTCCATTTGATCCAAAAATTTTTCCAAATTACAAAAAATTAAGATTTTGAAGAATATATCTAAGGAGTCCGTTAAAAAAAAGTTTAAAAGCTGGTGCAATTTTCCTAATTTGAAAGAGAATTTAAACGACACCAACATTATGAAACGCAAAGATTTTATCAAGCAGGCTTCATTAACTACAGGGGCAGGATTACTACTTCCCTCATTTTCCCTAGGTTCTCAATCCCATCCT
>CAXGYE010000151.1:0-4359 GCA_964013865.1 uncultured Flavobacteriaceae bacterium | reverse complement strand
GAATCGCATGGGCTTCATCAGGATCGCGAACATACCAATGGACGTGATTTCGAGCATCTGTAAAAACTTTTACCAAAGCGGTGGCCCAGCTACCACTACCAATTACAGCGATATCAGTATTTTGTTTTGAAATACGAAGCGGGTTAAAATTGTTCAAATCCGAATAAACTACTTGTGTATTATATCCAAGCGTTCCACGGAATTCTGCTGAGTAAAAACAACAATCCTAAACCGTAAAACAAAGCAATCCGGAGGAATTTTTTAGAAGATGCAGTTTGTCTTTTATGCAAGGACCATCCCATGGTGATCAACACAATTGCTAAGATGTTGGTAATTGGGTGTTCCACTAAATACAAGCGGCTTTCTGCATTCTTCATCACGCCCATGCCCAAAGTAGACCATTGGTCAAACCAAGGGGAGACAAAGTATAAAATCAAACCAATCAATAACTGAATGTGAGAAAAGATAAGACCAAAAAGACTGATTCTAAGGTCTTTTGCTCCAAATTCTTTTCCTGAAGCTTTTCCACGAATTGCATTAAGAACAGCAAGTACTAGGATGGTTAGAACTAAAAAAGCCCAATAAGAGTGAACCGTTTTTAAGATAGCGTACATGAGATTATTTTTGATAAAAATACTTTATTTTCCTCAATGAACCACGTCTACTAATTAAAATAAGCCGCTACTCTTTTGTCCTTTTTTAGAATCAACTTAAAAGCTTACTTTAGATGAAATTACAGATCACAAGGATGAAAAAACTAGTACTTATAGCGTGTATCGCTTTGTTTGGTTGTGCTGAAATACCGAAAGAGCAGCCCAAACCAGAACCCACTTTTGGAATTGTCATTCACGGAGGAGCAGGTACCATACTGAGAAAAAATATGACTCCAGAAAAAGAGGAGGAATATCGTGCAGTTTTAGCTGAAGCAATCCAAGTAGGACATCGCATTTTAAAAGCGGGAGGAAGCAGTCAAGAGGCAGTTGAAAAAACAATACATGTCATGGAAGACTCTCCTTTATTCAATGCAGGAAAAGGAGCTGTATTAAATGCAGAAGGCAGCATTGAACTGGATGCTTCCTTTATGAGAGGAGATAATTTGGATGCAGGAGCTATTTCAGGTGTAAAAACAATAAAACATCCGATTTCTGCTGCGATTCAGGTAATGGAAGCCTCTCCCCATGTAATGTTATCTGGCGCCGGTGCTGATACTTTTGCAGCAGCACAAGGATTGGAAATTGTAGCTCCTGAGTACTTTTTTACGGAAAGAAGAATCAATGCGTTAAAGCAAGTTCAAGAGGCTGCAGCAGCAAAAGAGACCTCGTGGACTCCAGAAGAACGAAATTTTTTCGAGCAGCAACGCTATGGGACGGTAGGATGTGTGGCTTTAGATTTGTCTGGGAATCTTGCTTCAGGAACCTCCACTGGAGGAATGACCAATAAAAATTGGAATCGCATTGGAGATGCACCTATTATTGGGGCAGGAACCTATGCGAATAATGCCACTTGCGCTATTTCCGCAACAGGTTGGGGAGAATTTTTCATCCGTTCGGTAGTAGCGCATGATATTTCCGCACTGATGGAATACAAAGGGCTGACGATTCAAGAAGCAGCTTACGAAGTCATCCACAACAAAGTAGCCAAATTAGGGGGAGACGGAGGCGTTGTTGGTATTGACCGCAATGGAAATCCCATGATGGAGATGAATACGCCTGGAATGTATCGTGCCCATATGGATGCAGCAGGAAACCTAGAGGTCAAAATTTACCAAGACGAATAAATTCAAATTAGCTTGTTGGGCTTGTTTCTTGGAGAACACCAAATAGCTCGAATAAAAAAAATAGTCCATGTCTTTGGAGTCTTCTTTTGTTACACAACGGAAAATTATTCATATTGATATGGATGCGTTCTTTGCTTCGGTAGAAGAGTTGGACGATCCCGAACTACGAGGAAAGGCACTTGCTGTGGGAGGAGGAGGTTCCCGTGGAGTCGTTGCGGCCGCAAGTTATGAAGCAAGAAAATTTGGTGTTCGTAGTGCCATGAGCGGTTTGATTGCGAAAAAACTATGTCCCCACCTAATTTTTGCAAAACCTCGTTTTGAACGCTACAAGGAAATCTCAGAACAGGTGAGGTCCATTTTCATGGAATATACCCCCTTAGTAGAACCCCTATCCCTTGATGAAGCGTATTTGGATGTTTCTGACTATCCTTCTGCGACTTTAGTGGCAGAAGAAATACGAAGTAAAATCAAAGAAAAAACTGGACTGACTGCTTCAGCGGGAATTTCAATCAATAAATTTTTGGCTAAAATCGCCAGTGATTGGAATAAACCCGATGGTCAAAAAACACTCCCTCCAGAAGAAGTTTTGGATTTTTTGGAAACCCTGGATGTCAAAAAGTTCCACGGCATCGGAAAGAAGACCAAATTAAAGATGTACCAACTGGGAATTTACACAGGGATCGATCTAAAAGCACAATCCTTAGAAGACTTGACGCATCACTTTGGCAAGGCAGGAACCTATTATTATCAGGTAGTACGAGGCATTCACAACAGTCCCGTGAAGCCGCACCGAACTCCGAAATCTGTCGGTGCAGAACGCACTTTTGAAGAAAACCTCAGTAGTGAATTGTTTTTGGAGGACAAGCTCCAGAATATTGCAGCGATTTTAGAAAAAAGATTGTCTAAAAATAAAGTAGCTGGAAAAACGATTACCTTAAAAATCAAGTACAGTGATTTTAAACAACAAACCCGTAGCAAAACAGGTCCTTTGTATCTATCTTCTCAAGACCTCATTTTTGAACAAGCAAAGGCGTTGCTCTATCAGGAAAAGTTGCAGAATTCAGTTCGTTTGATCGGAATTTCACTTTCCAATCTCAACACATTGAAGAAAGAAAAAAAAGTAAAACCACAAGGGGAACTCACCCAGTTGAGCTTGCCTTTTTAAATGGTCGAAACCCGAAGCGTATTTACCATTCCTCGAGATTTAATGGGCATGGCGGCGAGGTTGATTACAAAATCTTCTTTTTCTACAAACCCTTTTTTAAAAGCAATTTCATTGATTTCTTCAACCGTTTTGTCAGTACTATTAAAATTGTCGTAATAAAACGTTTTGACTCCCCACAACAGGCTCAATTGATTGAGGATTTTTTTATTGGAAGTAAAAACTAATACGAGCGATTGGGGTCGCCAAGCAGAAATTTGAAATGCAGTATACCCGCTATTTGTGAGTGTACAGATGGCTTTTGCAGTAATATCGTTTGCCATGTGTGCTGCGTGATAACAAATGGATTTGGTGATGAATCGCTTTGTACGAATGTTGGGTGGGCTTTGGGGTACATTGATCAAATCCGAATTTTCTACAGAGGCAATTATATCGGATATGGTGTGGATGACTTCCACAGGATATTTTCCAACGGAGGTTTCTCCTGAGAGCATTACTGCATCTGCGCCGTCCATTACGGAGTTTGCCACATCATTTACTTCGGCACGGGTTGGGGTTAAGCTGTCGATCATAGTTTCCATCATCTGGGTAGCAATGATGATTGGGATCCGCGCTTTTTTTGCTAAATGTACCAAACGTTTTTGAAGTAAGGGAACTTCTTGTGCTGGGACTTCCACCCCGAGATCTCCCCGAGCCACCATCAAGCCGTCTGAATAGGCAACGATTTTATCAATATTTTCAATCGCCTCAGGTTTTTCTATTTTAGCAATAATAGGAATTTTTCGATCGATATGTTTGGCCATTAATTCCTGGAGATCAATGATATCTTGACTAAAACGAACAAAAGAAAGTGCAATCCAATCGATATCCTGAGTAAACATAAACTCCGCGTCTTTAACATCTTTTTCGGTTAAAGCGGGCAGTGAAATATTGGTATTGGGTAGATTTACACCTTTGTTAGATTTAAATGGACCTCCTTGGATGACTTCAGCTTTCACTTGGTTGACATGATTCGTGTCCAAAACTTCAAAGATCAACTTTCCGTCATCGAGTAAAATACGCTCACCTTTGGAAACATCTTTGGGAAAGCTTTTATAATTCATATAGGCTTTTTGAGCGTCCCCTTCAAAGGGAGCGTCAGTTGAAAAGAGAACTTGGTCTCCGGGAAATACTTCTGTGCCTTCTTTCATTTTTCCGACCCGGAGTTTTGGGCCTTGTAGATCTCCTAAAATGGCGGTATTGGTATTGAGTTTTTGATCTACTTTCCGAATCAGTTGAATGCGTTTGGAAACATCTTGGTAGGTGGCATGAGAAAAGTTGACACGAAAAACATTTACTCCCGCCAAAATCATTTTTTCTAATACCAATTCGGAAGAGGTAGCAGGTCCTAGTGTCGCGACTATTTTAGTCTTTTTGATAA
>CAXGYE010000150.1:0-4364 GCA_964013865.1 uncultured Flavobacteriaceae bacterium | reverse complement strand
CTGGACCACTTCCTAAAACTATAATATCGTATGCCGTCATGTACTATCATTTAAATTCGACACAAAGGTAAGAAATAAGAGGGGAATTTGTATGCTTTATTTTGCTTCAGGATCGAAGGTGACACTAGCAGAATTAACGCAATAACGCACCCCCGTAGGAGTGGGGCCATCGTTAAAAACATGTCCTTGATGTCCTCCACAGTGGGCACATACGATTTCGGTGCGCAGCATCCCATGAGTAGTATCTTTGATGTATTCCAACGCTCCTGGGAGGGCTTCGTCGTAACTGGGCCAGCCACAGGAACTGTCAAATTTGTTTTCGGAACGGTACAAGGGGGTGTTGCAGCCTTTACAATTATAAGTACCGGACTCAAAATGATCGTTGTACTTTCCCGTAAAAGGATATTCCGTTCCTTTTTCTCTTAAGATACGGTACGACTCGGCATCGAGTTCTTTACGCCATTCGGTCTCCGATTTTGTGAGGGGATAGGGTTTAGGGTTGCTCATCGGTGGGAATAAAATTTAATGCAGCAGAATTGATGCAATGCCTTTTGCCTGTTGTTTTTTTAGGACCATCGTTAAACACATGACCCAGATGACCGCCACAGGTATTGCATTTGAGTTCAGAACGGGGATAGCCAATTTTGTAATCGACGTCATACTCTAAGTTGTCTTCAATTCCCCGATCAAAAGAGGGCCAACCCGAACCCGATTCGAATTTATATTTTGATTCGTACAACGGAGTTTGACAGCCTGCGCAGACATAAGTTCCTTTTTCTTTGTTGTAGTTTAAGGGACCTGAAAAAGCCCGTTCAGTAACCGCTTTTCGAAGGACATAATAGGCCATTTGTGGCAGTTCGGCTTTCCATTCCGCATCGGTTTTGACTACGGTGTATTCTTTTTTGGGCTTTTGTTGTTGCTCTTGGGAGATTCCGTTGCAACTGACCAACAAAAACAGCATAAGTAGAGGTGCGATAGACTTCATACGTTTTTTATTTCAAAAATAAGCATTCTTTTCATGTGTCAAAAAATCATTGCATTTCCAACAAAACTTTAACAGCAATTGTACCTAGTTAGTTGCAGTTTGTTAACTTTACTTCAAACCCAAATCATGAAAAAATACCTCTTCCTTGTTGTCCTCACTATTTTAAGTAGTTGTAAAGTCAACCAACTTACTGGTAAAAAGACGTTTAATGTCTTTTCGAACAAACAGCTCTTCCCCATGGCATTTTCGCAATACGAAAGTTTTTTAAAGGAAAACCCTGTGATTCGCAATACGTCTGAAAGCCAAAATATCAAAGACATTGGGGGGCGTATCGCCAAAGCGGCACAGCTTTATTTCGAATACAAAGGCGCACCAAATTATTTAAAGGAGTACGCCTGGGAGTACAATTTGGTACAAAACGACCAACGCAATGCCTGGTGTATGCCGGGAGGTAAAATTGTGTTTTATACCGGTATTCTACCCGTAGCGGCAAACTCGGATGGCATTGCGGCCATCATGGGGCATGAGGTAGCCCATGCTCTTTTGGATCATGGAGGACAGCGGATGTCTCTTAGCTTGGCACAACAAGGTTTGAATCTGGTAGCGCTAAAAGCGACTGAAAAACAACCCGAGAAAAAATGCAAAGCCATTTTAACAGCCTATGGACTTGGGAGTACTGTTGGGGCGGTGCTTCCCTTTAGTCGCAAACACGAATCGGAAGCCGATAAAATTGGATTGGAGTTGATGATTCTAGCGGGCTACAGTCCCCAGGAGGCTCCCCTGCTTTGGGAACGTATGAGAGCTGCTTCCGGAGGGAAAGCACCACCCGAACTCCTAAGTACCCATCCCTCCAGTCAAAGACGAATCGACAACCTAAAACGCTGGATTCCAGAGGCCCAAAAAAAAGCAGCCGAAATCCAAAGTAGGGAATAAGGTTTATCGACAGGATTTTGTTACATTCGAGTACTAAATTGTTACAATGCTAACATTAAAAACTCCCTTGGAAAAAGGGAGTAAAAAACTGATTAACGCATGGGCGTTCTACGACTGGGCAAATTCGGTATATTCGCTTGTTATTTCTTCTGCTATTTTTCCGATTTATTACGGCGTGTTATTTTCCGATATCAATACGATTTCCTTTTGGGGTTATGACATCAAAAATACGGCCGCCATCAGCTTTGTGACGGCTTCTGCTTTTGTCATTGTGGCTTTGATGTCTCCTTTACTTTCGGGAATAGCGGACTATATTGGGAACAAGAAAAAGTTCATGAAAATCTTTGTGTATATGGGCTCCCTTTCTTGTGTGGGCTTGTATTGGTTCGAATTGGATACGATCTACCTGAGCTTGTTTTTTTATTTTTTAGCCCTAATAGGATTTTGGTCCAGCTTGGTGTTTTACAACTCCTATTTGCCCGATATTGCGTATCCCAAACAGCAAGATCGAGCCAGCGCGCGTGGCTTTTCTTATGGTTATATCGGGAGTGTTTTGCTCTTGTTGGTCAATTTGGCCATGGTCATGAAACCCGATTTGTTTGGTATTCAGGGGAGTGCAAATGAAGCCTCCATAACCGCAATGAAATATTCCTTTATTTCTGTGGGAATCTGGTGGGCTTTGTTCAGCCAATATTCTTTTTATTTTTTACCCAAAAGCAATCACGAGGTAAAGGTCACTAAAGATGTGTTTTGGAACGGCTACAAAGAATTGCGGTCCGTTTGGAATCAACTGAAGCAAATCGCCCAATTGAAACGCTTCCTTCCAGCCTTTTTCCTCTACAGTATGGCTTTGCAAACGGTGATGTTGGTTGCTGCTTATTTTGGTGAAGAAGAAATTTCTTGGGCCAATTCCAGTGAAAAAACGGTGGGATTGATTGTCAGTATCCTCTTGATTCAAATCGTCGCTATTTTTGGGGCAATCCTTACAGCACGTGCTTCGGAACGCTTTGGAAACATACCTGTACTTGTTGCTATAAATTTGATCTGGGTGGTCTTGTGTGTCATTGCTTATTACACCCGTACCCCTCTTCAATTTTATTCAGTGGCAGGTTTTGTAGGCCTGGTGATGGGCGGACTTCAGTCGCTTTCCAGATCTACTTATTCCAAAATGATCCCAGAGACCTTAGACACCACCTCCTTTTTCAGTTTTTACGATGTAATTGAAAAGATTGGTATCGTCATTGGGATGGTGTGCTTTGGTTTAATCGATCACATTTCGGGGAGCATGCGCAACGGAATCTTGTTTTTCATTCTCTTTTTTGTCTTTGGGGTTTTGATGTTACTTCGTATTCCAAAACTCAAAGAAGCTAGTCCCGAATAGTAATATCCCCAGACCCAGTAACTTTAGTAACTTGACGTTCTGGACTACCATAACAAAGCAAATCTCCTGATCCTGTGATGTTTCCATTTAGGGTTTCGGTAGCGTGCATTTCAATGTCTCCTGAACCCGTGATTTGAGCTTGCCCGGTTTGCGCTTTTAAATCCTGGGCAGTAATATCTCCTGAACCGGTTATTTGAAATTCCACATTGTCTGTTTTACCGCTCAGGCGGAGATCTCCAGAACCCGTTAGCGTTCTTTCTACCGAGGTCGCTTCTACTTCCAGATCAATATCTCCAGAACCAGAAATAACGGTCTTAAATCGGTTTGCTGTGATTGTTTTTTGAGATTTGATTTTTCCCGATCCGCTTAAAATGCCCGAAGATATTTCTTCAATTGGAATACGAATGGTAACCTTTCCCGAAGTCCAATCGCTGAGCCAGGATTTGTTTTTTTTCTTAATAATCAATTTTCCTTTTTTGATATAGGATTCAATGTTTTCTAAGTCCTCGTCGTCTCCCGAGAGGCTTATCGTTCCTTCTTTACCAGAAGTAAGGGTTACCTCGTAGGGTCCGGCGATATGAACGCCGTCGAGGGGCCCAACTTCTCGAGTGTCGGATTGGGCATCAACGTTTTGTGCTGTAAAAAGTAAAACGGATACAAAAAGGGCAGTACTGATGATTTTTTTCATGATGTTAAGGATTAGAGGTTAATTTGACACTTCCAAATTCAGAAGTGATGTGAAGACTATTGGTGGTGTTTTCATTCAGATGAAAACCTTGGTAGTATTTTTTGGTTGATTCTGTTCTTTGGATTTTATAATCCAAGTCTAGGCTGCTTTTAAGACTGGCAAATTCCAAATCAATTTCGTGTAGGAATTCCCATTCTGGCGAAATCCCAAGTTGGACTCCAGTGTATTCAGAATTAATTTTAATACTTTGGGTTGCGGGCATGACTTCGTTTATTCGGATCAAACCAAACTCATTATCAAGTTCTGCACTGTGGAACAGAGTTCCTACTTTTAGGGTAAGGTAATCCCCGCGACCACGGAGGGAGTTGATCCGAGCG
>CAXGYE010000149.1:0-4435 GCA_964013865.1 uncultured Flavobacteriaceae bacterium | reverse complement strand
GTTGATCCTGATTCTATTTTAGGCCATTGGGACATTGACGGAGGGGGAACCCTCCATCGCCCTTATCGTTCAGCATATATCAGGGAATATGCACTCCCGCTGGAAGAAGCTATTCACTTCAGACGGGGAAAAGCAATGGCGGAATCGGGAAGGGGAATTTGAGTTATCAATCCAAACTCGGCAGGAGCTTCTCCAAAAGTGGGAAGCGGGGTGGTCGTGTCTTTTCAATGCGTTGAATGGAGTCGAGGAAAAGGATTTTGATCGAGAAATTTTAATCCGCAACCAGCGCCACACGCTCGTAGAAGCGCTGAACAGACAAATGATGCACTACGCCTACCACATCGGTCAAATTGTACTGATAGGCAAGATGCGCAAAGGTGCCGCATGGCAAAGTCTTTCCATTCCCAAAGGAGCTTCCAAAGCCTATAATGACAAAAAATTTTCTCGTGGACTTCGGGACGGACATTTTTCAGAGGAGGAATAGAAATAGAGCCAAAACCCCTCTTTTTTTGTATTTTTCTGCTACAATTGAAAACCAAAGCCATGCATCAGGAGTATTTAAAAACCCCTTTTCCGCTAACGGAAGCGCAAATCGCGTTTTACCAAAAAAACGCCTACATCAAGATCAAGCAGTTGCTTTCCAAAGAAGTGCTGGCTTATTACAATGCTCGGATTTCAGAAAAAGTAGTGGAAATGAATCGGGTTTCTGTACCCTTGGAAGAACGGGACACCTATGGGAAAGCGTTTTTGCAACTTTTTAATTTGTGGCGAGAAGATGAGGGGATCAAGGAGCTTATTTTTAGTCCGCGCTTGGCGGGAGTGGCTGCGGGATTGATGGAAGTTTCGGGCGTACGCCTGTACCACGATCAAGCCTTATTTAAAGAAGGCGGAGGGGGCATTACGCCTTGGCATGCAGATCAGTACTACTGGCCTTTGTCTTCCGACAAGACGATTACGGCCTGGATTCCCCTTCAAGCCACGCCTTTGGAAATGGGGCCCTTAGAATTTAGCGCGGGGAGTCATAAGATCCAAGAGGGAAGAGCCTTGTCCATTAGTGACGAAAGCGAAACCTTGATCGGAGACCGCCTCCGTGTCACGGACTTTCCCCACACCATTGCGCCTTTTGATCTCGGAGAAGTGAGTTTTCATTCAGGGTGGATTTTTCACAGGGCAGGAGCCAACACCACGGACCAAGTCCGGAAAGTGATGACCGTTATTTATATGGATCAAGACATCAAATTAAAAGACCCCGAAAACGAAGGCCAACAAAACGATTGGGATACCTGGTGTCCCGGAGTGGAAATTGGAGAAACCGTAAATTCACCCCTAAACCCTGTTTTGTTTTCAGACTAGTACAATCCAAGCTGAAAGGAGCACTTTAAAAGAAGATACAGTTCTTATTTTAAAGGAGTTATCTAATTTGTGGTGGAAAATTTCCACCGCAAAACCAAGCTTTTTCTTACCTTTGCCTTACACTTAAATCGTTTATAGCATGCAACTGTACAACAAATTAAGTGCGCAAGAACGAGCTCAAATGTTGGAAGAGGCAGGTACGGAACGCCTGACTTTATCTTTCTATCAGTATGCGCACATCGGCAATCCACAACTGTTTCGCGATCACCTGTTTATTTCTTGGGATCCCTTAGAAGTCTTGGGACGTATTTACGTCGCTTATGAAGGAATCAACGCCCAACTTTCGGTTCCCGCTCCGCGTTTTGACGAATTCAAAGCCCATCTGGACAGTATTTCTTTTTTAGAAGGCGTTCGACTAAACATCGCCATTGAGCAAGACCTCAAATCCTTTTTAAAACTTACGATCAAAGTACGCGACAAGATTGTTGCGGATGGATTGAGCGATGATCAATTTGATGTAACACAAAAAGGAATACATGTTAATGCACAGAAATTCAATGAATTACTAATTAGTGAAGACACTATTTGCGTGGACATGCGCAACCATTACGAAAGTGAAATCGGTCATTTTAAAGGGGCTGTCACACCGGATGTCGACACCTTCCGAGAATCGTTACCCCTTATCGAAGAAGATTTAGCGGCACATAAAGAAGACAAAAACCTAGTCATGTACTGTACAGGAGGGATTCGCTGTGAAAAAGCCTCAGCCTATTTTAAGCATAAAGGGTTTAAAAAGGTCTATCAACTGGAAGGTGGGATCATCGAATATGCACGGCAGGTTAAAAATCAAGAGTTGGAAAACAAGTTTGTAGGGAAAAACTTTGTCTTTGACGAACGTCGGGGCGAACGTATTTCTGAGGATGTCATTGCCCAATGCCACCAATGTGGTGCCCCTTGTGACACCCATATAAATTGCATCAACGAGGCCTGTCATCTGTTGTTTATCCAGTGTGATTCCTGTGGAGAAAAAATGAACCAGTGTTGCTCCGATGCCTGTAAAGAAACTGTAGCGCTTCCTGAAGAAGCCCAAAAAGCACTTCGAAAGGGCACGCACAACAGTAACAAAATCTTTAAGAAAGGACGTTCTGAAGTCCTTAAGTTCAAACATTAAATTAAGAGTTTATTAGCTTTTGATTTGTTGAAATCCCTGTATCTTTAAGGTCTAAATTTGCAATGCATTCATGAGTTGTTCCAGCTGTTCCAGCACTAAAAACGGGTCTCCCAGGGGTTGTCAAAACAACGGCACTTGCGGGAGCGATAGTTGTAACAAACTCACCGTTTTTGACTGGTTGGAAAACATGCATCCTCCCCAAGGTGAGGAGGACTGCTCTTTTGTGGAGGTGCGGTTTAAAAACAGCAGAAAAGAATTCTTTCGTTTACCCAAAGAACTAAAACCTCAGGCTGGAAGTTTGGTCATCACCAAAGTGGACCGAGGGTATGACTTGGGTACAGTCACCTTAGCGGGTGCGCTGGTAGCTGTACAAATGAAGCGCAAAAAAATCAAAGCGGAGAGCGATAAAATTGGAACTATTTTACGTCTTGCCAATCAGGAAGAAATTGATGTTTGGCATGCCAGTCGAGCGAAAGAGGCGGAGGTGCAAAAGCGGGCACGCGAGTTGGCAATTGCGTTAAAACTGAACATGAAACTTTCGGATGTTGAATTTCAAGGAGATGGTAAAAAAGCCACTTTTTATTATACTGCAGACAAGCGGGTGGATTTTCGCCAATTGATTAAAGACATGGCGCGTGCATTTTCCATTCGGATCGAAATGCGTCAAATCGGACTGCGAGAGGAAGCCTCTCGACTGGGCGGTGTTGGATCTTGTGGTCGGGAGTTGTGTTGTTCTACATGGCTTACCGATTTCCGATCGGTCAACATCGCGGCGGCACGCTACCAGCAACTTTCACTAAACCCACAAAAACTAGCAGGTCAATGCGGGCGACTCAAATGCTGTTTGAATTACGAATTGGAGGTATATCGCTCTGCGTTAAAAGCCTTCCCTAAAGCGGAGGTGAAATTGCAAACGGAAAAAGGAATTGGCGTTTTCCAAAAGATGGATATTTTTAAGGGATTAATTTGGTATGCCTACAAAGGCGAATGGACGACTTGGCACAAATTGACTGTTTCGGCGGTCAAGGAAATCATTGAAAAAAACAAGGCAAACCAAAAAGTGCCCAGTATGGAAGCCTATGTAGAGGAGGAAGTAAAAGAAGAAAAAAACAAACTGTTTGACAGTGGGGTAGGACAAGACAGTCTGAAGCGTTTTGATCCCCCGCGACGTCATTCAAAAAGAAATAAAAGAAGACGATTTGAAAGTAAAGTCAAAAAATAGTTTTTATCTAGTGCGTATGGTTTGTGCCAGCCTGCTGCTTGGGTCTTGTGCTTCCGACTCGGGTTATGTGACCTACCAAACCACAGCTCAGGAAGGTCTTTCTAACACTCCAATAATTTTTGAGCTACCGGAACAAGTCACCGATACTGTGAGAAAGAATGTTTTTATTCGTTTGCGCAATGACAACACCTATCCATTTGCAAATATTTTTCTAATTGCAAGCCTTACAGCGGGGGGAGAATTGGTTACCCAAGATACTTTGGAATATGCTATGGCAGCCCCAGATGGGAAATGGTTAGGGACGGGTTTTACCGAAGTAAAAGAAAGCAAGTTGTGGTGGAAAGAAGGAGTTGTATTTCCTGCGGCACGTCCACTCGAAATTTCAATTTCCCAAGCGGTACGCAATAATGGAGTAGCGGAAGGCGTTTCTAAGCTCAAGGGAATTGTTGCTGTGGGAATCAGTATTGAAGATCAATAAAGATGGCAAAGAAAAAAGGGAAACAAAAGCAAGGCGCATTTCGAAAATACATCCGTGTTTTATGGGGGATTTTCCTTCTAGGAGTAACTGGAATAATCGTCCTATTCGGAGGTGCAGCACTGGGAATTTTCGGTCCTATGCCAGACCTCCAACAGCTGGAAAACCCCAGAACCAACTTAGCTACTCAAATCATTTCATCAGACGGAACCAT
>CAXGYE010000148.1:0-4437 GCA_964013865.1 uncultured Flavobacteriaceae bacterium | reverse complement strand
GAGAACATTCAATGGCTAGGCTATCAATGGGATTCGGAATGTTATGCCTCAGATTATTTTGAAGAGCTGTACCAATGGGCGGAAAAACTAATAGCAGAAGGAAAAGCCTACGTGGATTCACAAAGTTCAGAAACCATTGCAGACCAAAAAGGGACCCCCACAACACCAGGGAAAAATAGTCCGTATCGGAATCGATCTATAGAAGAAAATCAACAGCTGTTTTCCCAAATGAAAGCGGGTCAATGTAAAGAAGGAGAACACGTCCTGCGTGCGAAAATTGACATGGCTTCTTCCAATATGTTGATGAGGGATCCGGTGATGTATCGCATTTTATACAAAACCCACCACCGTACAGGTGATGACTGGTGTATTTATCCCATGTATGATTGGACTCATGGTCAGTCGGATTTTATAGAGCAGGTTTCACACTCCTTGTGTTCTTTAGAGTTCAAGCCCCACCGCGACTTATACGATTGGTTCTTGGATGCAGTAAACCCAGCAGACAAATTGCGCCCCAAACAGCGAGAGTTTGCCCGGATGAATTTGTCTTATACCGTTACGAGTAAAAGAAAACTGTTAGAACTTATTCAAGAGGGCCATGTAATCGGTTGGGATGACCCTAGAATGCCCACCATTGCTGGGTTAAGAAGAAGAGGGTACACGCCAAGAGCATTGCGTAACTTCGTAGATGCTGCCGGGGTTGCCAAACGGGAAAACGTAATTGATCTTTCTCTCTTAGAGCATTCTGTACGAGAAGACCTTAACGCAACTGCTCCTAGAGTAATGGGAGTTTTGGATCCAGTGAAACTTACTCTAACTAATTACCCTGACGATCAAACAGAGCTTTTGGAAGGAGAGGTAAACCCTGAACAACCAGAAAAAGGGACACGAAGTTTTCCGTTTTCAAAACATCTCTATATCGAACGGGAAGACTTTAGAGAAAGTGCCAATCGAAAGTTTTTCCGATTGACTTTGGACAAAGAAGTACGTTTAAAAAATGCCTACATCATCAAAGGAGAATCCGTAGTTAAAGACGCGGATGGAAACATTACAGAAATCCTGTGTACCTATGATCCCGAAAGTAAAAGCGGTAGCGGCACAGAAGCCTCACAGCGTAAAGTAAAGGGAACGTTGCATTGGGTAACTCAGAAAGATGCCCTTAAAGCGAAGGTGCGCTTGTACGATCGTTTGTTTCTCGTTCCTGCACCCGACCAAGATAAGGATAAGGACTTTAAGTCTTTTATCAATCCTGATTCACTCACAACAATCACCGCCTATGTAGAGCCGGGTCTTTCCAGCGCAAAGCTTGGAGATCAATTCCAATTCCAGCGTTTAGGGTATTTTGTCTTAGACCAAGAGAGTACTAGCCAAGAGCTCGTTTTCAATAAAACCGTGGGTCTTAGAGACACTTGGTCAAAACAAAACAACTAGTTTATTTTTTGTTTTTAGCTTCAGCTCCTTTTTGTGTTTGATTTTTCATGGCTTCACCAATTTGATTACTTGCTGTAAATGAAGCGACCATATCGTTGAGCATTTCACTACCCGCTTGCGGAGAGTTTGGTAAAAGAATCAAGTTGGTGTTGGTTTCCCCCCCAATAGCCTGAAGGGTATCGTAATGTTGGGTGACCACAATTAACGCAGAGGCTTCCTGAGAGTTGATTCCTACTTTATTTAAAACATCAACCGACTCTTCCAGACCGCGAGCAATTTCTCTTCTTTGATCCGCAATACCTTGCCCTTGAAGGCGTTTACTTTCGGCTTCGGCTTTTGCTTTTTCGACTATCAAAATACGTTCCGCATCACCGTCGTACTGAGCAGCAACTTTTTTGCGTTCCGCAGCATTAATTCGGTTCATTGCAGCTTTTACCTCAGGATCGGGGTCTATATCCGTAACCAACGCCTTGATGATGTCATAACCGTAATTGGCCATAGCATCGTTTAATTCTCCCTTAACAGCGTTTGCAATTTCGTCTTTTTTCTCAAAGACATCATCCAACTTCATTTTGGGGACCACGGCTCGAACCACATCGAAGACATAAGACGTGATCTGGTCTTGGGGGTAGTCTAACTTATAAAAAGCATCGTACACATTTTCTGCCACAACTTTATATTGAACGGACACCTTTAACTTGACAAAAACATCGTCTTTGGTTTTGGTTTCAACAATAACGTCTAGTTGGAGAATACGGAGACTCAAACGTCCCGAGATACGATCCACCACAGGAATTCGAAAATGTAAACCCGATTGGCGAATAGAGAGAAAACGGCCAAAGCGCTCAACAATAGCGGCGCTCTGCTGTTTTACAACAAAGATTCCTGAAAAAAGAAATAGGACAACAAAAAAGATAAGGGCATAGGTAAAAATACTCATGGGATAAGGTTTTCGTTAAGATAAATGGTTTATAAAATCATGTACTCTTTTTAAAGATACATCTTTTCCCAAAAGAGTGCAAATAGCAAATAAATCGGGACCCGTTAATTTTCCCACTAGGCTCAATCGAAAGGACTGCATGACCACTCCCAGGGAAATCTCATTTTCTTTTGCCCATTGGAATAAGGGTTCTTTAATGCTTTCTCCTTCCTTTTGGGTCCCTAAAAGAGCTGCGATTTGTTCGAGTACGATTTGAGGGTTTTTATTCTGCAGTTTGCCCACGCTTTTCTCGTCGTAGGGATAGGGGGCTTTTAAAAAGGCCGTTTCCTCCTTTAGGTCGTCTAGAGTGTAGAGACGTTCCCGGAACAAAGAGAGGATGTCTAAATGTTTTTCCACAGGAAAATCCGCTAAAACTTCTTTTACTTTACTATTCTCAATTAGCGAGTCTGGAGTTACTCTGGATAGGTGTTGGTGGTTCACGGACTTGGCCTTTTCATAATCAAAACGAGCTCCGCCTTTTTGTATTCCTGCTACAGAAAAAGCCTCCTCCAATTCTTCTAAGGAAAACAACTCTTTTTCACCACCGTCATTCCACCCTAAGAATGCCAGGTAATTGATCAAGCCTTCAGGTAAAAACCCCATTTCCCGAAAGCCTGCCGTATCGGATCCCCATTGTAAAGGAAATACAGGAAATCCATCTTTATCCCCATCCCTCTTAGACAGCTTTCCTTTCCCGCTAGGTTTTAATATTAAGGGTAAATGCATAAATTTTGGAGGCTCCCAATCAAAGGCATCATAGATCAGTTTGTGCATGGGCAGTGAGGGCAGCCATTCTTCCCCGCGAATTACGGTAGTGATCTCCATCAATCTATCATCTACTACATTGGCAAAATGATAAGTAGGCATCCCATCACTTTTCATCAAAATTTTATCGTCTAGTAAATTTGATTCAACCGTTACATTGCCACGAACCTCGTCTGTGATACTAACCCGTCGATCTCCCACTACCTTTAGTCGAATTACGTAATCTTCTTTTAGTGCCTGCTTTAGCTCATCTGGGTTTAGAGTAAGACTGTTTTTGAATTGCATTCTGTTGTGATTCCCATAGCGAAACGTTTCTCCTTTTTTTTCAGCCTCCTCTCTAGCAGTACTAAGTGCCTCAGAAGAATCGAAAGCGTAATAAGCAGCACCTGAGGCCAGAAGCTTTTCGATATGCGTTTTATAGATTTCCTTGCGCTCGCTTTGTCTGTAGGGGCCGTGTGAACCTCTGTTGGCGGGTCCTTCGTCTGGAATCATTCCACACCATTCCAACGCCTCTTGAATATAAGATTCACTTCCATCTACATAGCGATTCTGATCGGTATCTTCTACACGTAAAATAAACGTACCCTTGTTTTTTCTGGCATACAAATAGTTAAAAAGCGCAGTACGCAACCCTCCTATGTGCAAGGGTCCAGTGGGACTGGGCGCAAAACGAACACGTGTTTTCATTTTTTTGCCCAAAGATAAGGGCTTCTCCCTGGATTCCCGTTATCTGTACCGTGCAAATCCTTTATATTTGTACAAATTTTAATTATCGTACAGTTCAACAACATACCAGATTTTCTTGACCAAGACCAGGTCGAAACGGCACTAGTCGGCTTTGTCCACGAACATACGTATCGTATTGAGAAGCTAGTGTATAATTTTGTTTCAAAAGAAGAGTTGCATAAGATGAATCAAGAATTTTTGAATCACGATACACACACGGATATTATCACGTTTGATTACACCATCAAAAAAGCGCTCAGAGCAGAATTTTTCATTTCAATGTGGGCTGTGGTCCGCTCAGCAAAAAGCCACTCACAAAGCACTGAAAATGAGGCACTTAGGGTGATTTCTCATGGAGTTCTGCATTGTATGGGGCAAAATGACAAGAATAGGAAAGGCAAAGAGCAAATGCGCAAAAGCGAAAATAGATTTATCAAGATGTTCCACGTGAAACAAAAGAGCCATGTTTGATACGAAATACGATGTTATTATAGTTGGCGCAGGTCACGCAGGATGTGAAGCTGCCGCCGCCGCCG
>CAXGYE010000147.1:0-4502 GCA_964013865.1 uncultured Flavobacteriaceae bacterium | reverse complement strand
CGTTGTGGGTCCCAATAGTAAAGGTGTGTTTACCACTGTATAATTCTAAGTTATTCGTTATCGTTATCACGTCTTGATTAAGAAGGTTAGCGGTGGAGAAGGCTTCAGCACCAAGTTGGATACTCGCTTGTCCGTCGTCAATATTTACTGTGGGAAACCTAATATCTCCAGATGGGTCTCTGTCATCTCTAACAGTATTTACAGAAACATTCATCGTGTTATTTAATTTACTGGTTTGATGAACCCAATTGAAAGTTAAGTTTGTGGTTTTAGAACTGAATTCTTCAGATCCATTGTAAAAACGTGCACCAAAATCACTTGATCTTCTTGCTTCAATATTGTAAGCATCTAAATATCTAAACGCTAGTGAGAGTTTGTCGTTTTCACCTGCATTCCAGTCAAGCTTGATGTTTATTTTTTCACTTTCTAGGATGGTTGGATTCGGAGAGAGTGTTCCAGGATCAAATCCGTAAGCAGCTTGTACTTGCTGACCAAAGCTCTGTATGCCTGAAGGACCTAGATCACCCGTATACCCACTTGCATCCCATGGATTTGGTGTCTCGTCATCTTGTCTTTCATAGTTTACAAAATAAAAGAGTTTGTTGGGAACTATAGCCCCGCCGACGCGAACCCCTACAAGTTGATTTGAAAATTCAGGAAGTTTTTCACCATTGCCCCAAGAGTCTTTCCCCGCAAGGTTTTCATTCTTAGAATAGTAATAAACTGATGCTTCAAGTTCATTTGAACCTGATCGAGTTACTGCGTTTACAGCACCCCCAGCAAATCCACCGATCTTGACATCAAAAGGTGAGACCTGTACTTGGAAGGATTCGATAGCATCAATTGAAATTGGATTTACTCCCGTCTGACCTCCGTTAGTTCCTGAGCCTGCTAACCCAAAAACGTCATTATTTACCGCCCCATCAATATAAATGGTATTGTAACGGTTGTTCTGTCCTGCAATTGAAATTGCAAAACCGTCATTTCCTTCTTGGATTTGAGCAAAAGGGGTGGTTCTAACATAATCAGCTAACGATCTTGTTACCTGTGGTAATGCATCAATTTTTTCTCGATCCACATATACTTCATTTCCTGTTCTGTTTGAGTTGAAACCCGTATCAGTTACTACTACCTCTTCGAGGGCAGTAATGTTTGAGGTCAAGGTTGGGTTAAACCGTTCTGTTTGACCCAATTGTAGATAGACATTTTCTTGCTTGAAAGTTTCAAATCCCGTATAAGAGATTTCAACTAAATAAGGACCTCCTGGTCGAAGTCCAGACGCTCGAAAATATCCTTCTTCATCGGTAATAACGCCGTAAATAGATCCTGAAGGGATATGTTTAACAACGACGTTAGACCCCGTTAAAGGCACGCCCTGATCATCTAAAACACGACCTCCTATGGAAGAATAAGTTACTCCTTGCGCTGTTGCGAAATAGGCAGTAATAAATAAAGTTAATGTTACTAGTAGCTTTTTCATTTTTTAAATAATTTATTTTCAGCAAAGATAAATCCCCCTCTTAATTAGAGTTTAACTTAACATGAAAAGTGACTCACTTTTTTTAAGATATTGTTAACAAATCCAGAAAAGGAAAGAGGTTAAATCTTGGAAAGCAATTTTGAAGTAGAAGGGTCGTGTGGGTGGTTTTGTTTTCCTTGGATATCGTCCAGTACTTTGTTTGCCAACTGTTTCCCGAGTTCTACACCCCATTGGTCATAGCTGTAGATATTCCAAAGGATGCCTTGCACAAAAATTTTATGTTCGTATATCGCGATCAGGGCACCTAAAGATGCAGGTGTAAGCTGATCTATAAGCAGGGTATTGGTAGGTTTATTTCCTTCAAAGACTTTGAAAGGAGTGAGTTGTTCCTGTTGGGCTTTGTCCATTCCGCTAGAGTCCAATTCTTTTTGAACTTCGGCCAGGGTTTTACCGTTCATCAGAGCTTCTGTTTGAGCAACAAAATTGGAGAGTAGCTTATTTTGGTGATCGGGATTTCCTTTCAATGATTTTTTAAAGGCAATAAAATCTGATGGAATCAGCTTGGTCCCTTGATGGATCAGTTGAAAGAAGGCGTGCTGGGCGTTGGTTCCAGAAGCCCCCCAGATGATTGTTCCTGTTTGATAGTCCACAGGGTTGCCGTTCCTACCTATGCTTTTACCGTTGCTCTCCATGATTCCTTGCTGGAGATAGGCAGGGAGATTTCTCAAATACTGGGTGTAGGGAACAATGACTTCACTTTCCGCCCCCCAAAAATTATTGTACCAGATACTGAGAAGGGAAAGTATTACGGGGATGTTTTTCTCAAAAGGCGTTTCTCGGAAATGCAAATCCATCTTTCCCGCTCCCTCCAAAAGTCCTTTAAAGTGTTCAGGGCCTACAGCCAAACAAATACTCAAACCTACGGTGCTCCACAAAGAAAAGCGTCCGCCTACCCAATCGTTCATAGGGAAGGTATTTTCTGGAGCAATACCAAAAGCGGCAGTTTTTTCAGTATTGGTCGAGACCGCTACAAAATGTTTACTTACAGCAGTTTCTGGGGCATTTTTTAAAAACCAAGTGCGGATACTTTGGGCATTGCTCAGGGTTTCTTGAGTGGTAAAGGTTTTGGATACAATTATAAAAAGAGTGGTTTCAGGATTCAATCCTTTTAAAACTTCTTCGTGGTGGTCTCCTTCTACATTGGAAACAAAACGGACGTCCAAATGATTTTCATAATGGGCAAGTGCCTCCACGACCATTGCGGGACCCAAATCAGAACCCCCGATTCCGATATTGACCACATGGCTTATGGCTTTTCCTGTATAGCCTTTCCAAGTGCCTGAGATTACTTTTTCACAAAAGGTATACATCTTTTCTTGTGTGGCTCGAATTTCGGGAAGTACATCTTTCCCATCTACGAGAAGGGGCTGATTATCCAAACGTCTTAATGCGGTATGCAAGACAGCGCGATTCTCTGTAGCATTAATTTTTGATCCTGTAAATTGGGCTTCAACGGCAGCTTTCAGTCCAGCTTCCTCGGCCAACTGGAGCAACAACTCAAGTCCTTTTTTATCGATTCTATTTTTTGAAAAATCTACGATAAAGTCTTCCCATTCCAACCAGTACCTTTCCATGCGGTCGGGTTCGTTTTTAAAATGCTCTGCGATACTCAGCTCCGCAATTTTCTTCTGATGGGATTCTAGTTCGTGCCATGTTTTCAGTTGAGTGGCAGGGGTATCAGGAAGGGTCTTTTGCATCGGCGTTGTCATTATTTTTTGCAATTTGTGTTTCGGATTCTTCAAAAGAGATGCAGTCTAATTTTGTTTTGAAGGGAATAATATGTTCTGCAAATTTTGCTTTCAATTCTTTAGAAATGGGTTTTGCATCTGGCAGTTTTTGTTTGAAAGGATCTACCTGTCTACCATTTTTCCAAAAGCGATAACAGACGTGGGGGCCTGAGGTATTCCCTGTCATTCCTACCCATCCGATGACGTCTCCCTGTTCTACAAACTGTCCTACTCTTACCTTGCGTTTTTTCATGTGGAGGTATTGGGTAGAATATACATTGTTGTGTTTTAGGGTCACGTAGTTTCCGTTCCCTCGGGTATAGCTTGCTTTTACTACGGTCCCGTTTGCAGTTGCCAAGATTGGAGTTCCCACACCAGCAGCAAAGTCGGTTCCTTTATGGGGACGAATGCGATTTCCGTAATAGGCAATTCTCCGTCTGAGGTTGTAGCGAGAAGAAATTCGATTGAACTTTAAGGGACCTTGAAGGAAGGCACGCCGTAAACTTTTGGCATTATCGTCAAAATAATCTACTATTCCCTTTTCAGGATCGCTAATATATTCGAAAGCGTAAAGCGGTTTTCCTTTGTGTTCGAAATAGGCTGCTTTGATCCGTTCAATTCCAATGGAGATGCTGTCATCCACAAATTTTTCGTTGTAAACGACCTTAAAGCGATCCCCTTTCTGTAAACGAAAAAAGTCTACCGTCCAGGCATAGATATCCGAAAGATAGTAGGTAAGACTCTCGTTGATTCCACTGTTTTGCATGGTTTCGTATAACGAACTTTCAATGATTCCAGAAGCTTCAAGCTCTACCAGGCGAACGGGTTTTTGTATTTCATCCCCGTAAAGGCTGTCCCGAAGGTGAATCTGAGTGTAGGATTGTGGACCTGGATGATAGACAAAATATTCTGGGGTGGGAATACTGTCCTTGGAATAAAACAAGCTGTAGGGTTTTCCAATAGTGAGCTTGCGAACATTAACCTTGCCTTTTATAGCTTGCAAAATGGAATAGACCTCGGGATAATCAATACCGTTGTCTTCCAGAATCTTCCCAAAGGTGTCACCGCGTTTAATTTTTTGGGTTTGAACGGTGAACTGGTTCCGATCAATTCCGTAGAACAAATCGGGAAGAACTTCAACTACTTTGGTCTGATCTTCCTCAGCGAGTTGTGGGGTTTGCTCCTGACATGAAAAAAAGCTAAGAAAGATTAAAAGCGCAGTAACGCGATACATG
>CAXGYE010000146.1:0-4512 GCA_964013865.1 uncultured Flavobacteriaceae bacterium | reverse complement strand
TCATTTGGCACAGAAAGTTTGCTAAAAAGGAAAGGAAGTATAAAAATGAGCTTCAACATAACTATTTTGATTATAAAATTAAACCTTATTCTTTAAAAAGGGTCTTAGTAAAGATTCGTATTTTTGAATTTCCAAAAAAAAACAAATAAATTGCTTTTGCAAAATCAAAGCCTTGCCCTCTATCTTTTTATTTTATTGAATGGTACACTTGCCCTAGCACAAGAGGAGAAGGAGTTTTTAGTTCCTACCATAGAATCAGAATTACGCATAGACGGCGTGGGCGATGAAATGGAATGGAATGCGAGCGTTTGGCAATCTGATTTTTGGATGTGGCGTCCTGCTGACAGTCTTCAGGCGACCAAACAAACTCGTTTTAAATTTTTAAGAAACGAAAAAAACCTCTTTATTTTGGTTGAGTCTGATGCGGACGGGACTGACTTTACTACCCCCAATTTAAAACGTGACTTCAGCACCTATCCAACGGATTACCTGACCTTACTTTTCGATACATTTAGCGATGCCACCAATGCATTTTCGTTTGCGACCAATCCCATAGGACTCAAAGCGGATGGGTTGATTTCAGGAGGAAATCAAAGCTACCGATCCGACCGAAACTATGCTTGGGACACCAAATGGACTGTTGCTACAAAAATCACAGAAGAACGTTTTACGGCAGAAATCAAAATCCCCTTTAGTGCTTTTTTCTACGACAATTCACAAACTTCCTGGCGCTTTAACCTCTATCGAGGAAATACCCAAATCAACGAGACGAGTTCTTGGATACGCACCCCATTAAACCAAACCATTGGAAACTTGGGCTTTATGGGTAAAATGATTTTCGAAACACCTTTAAAAAAAGCGCGTAATCCTATTTCACTAATTCCCTATGTAAGTGGTGCGTCACAAAAAGACTTTGCAGAAGCCACTTCAGGATCCAATACTTCGGTGGGAGGAGATGCGAAAATCCCTATTGGAAATGCCCTCAATCTCGATTTGACCTACAATCCCGATTTTTCGCAAGTGGAAGTCGATGATCAGGTTGTGAACCTGACCCGTTTTGCTATCTCACTTCCAGAAAAGCGACAATTTTTTACACAAAATGACGATCTCTTTAAAGACTTTGGAGCCAGAAGAGATGTCATTCCCTTTTTCTCTCGAAGAATTGGAGTAGCTGAAGATTTGGAAGGCAATACAATCGAAAACAAAATCATCGCCGGGGCGCGATTGAGTGGGAAATTGAATTCCAATCTTCGTTTGGGCTTCCTAAACATCCTAACAGATGCCGATATCAAAAATGAGATCCCCTCCAATCTCAATACCGTTTTTACCTTACGACAAAAAGTCTTCGACCGCTCCAATGTCAGTTTTTTTTTTATTGACCGAAGAACGATGAAAGAATACGACTTTATCGAGGACGAGGCGAGTAAAAACAGTGTTACTGGAATCGAATACAATTTGGCCACTTCAGACAGCAAATGGGCGGGTCGCGTCTTTTTCCACAAATCCTTTACGGAAGGGCTAAACGATGACGACCAAATTGTAGGGATGCGCCTACAACGCAATACGCTACGCCACCGTGTATCGATGGAGTTCATCCATGGAGGAGAAGATTTTCGATCGGATCTCGGTTTTTTTCGACGTACGGGTTTTGTAAAAGTTTCACCCCAATACACTTACAGTATTTATCCCAAAAATCCGAAAGTAAACAGTTATAGCTTTAGCCAACGTAGCTTTCTATTCTTTGATCCTGCAAGGAATTATTTAGCGACAGACCGTGTATTTAGCAATTCCATTAGAAAAAGCTTTTTAAACACCAGCAGCCTGTCTTTGGATTATACCAATCGGTATGTGTATTTGACCTCGAGCTTTGATCCCACTCGAAGTTCAGACGGTGTGGAACTTCCTGAAAATACGGGTTACACCTATGGAGATCTGGAAGTTAACTACCGTTCGGACCAACGGAAACGCTTTAACTTGGACACCAAGGTGACCTACGGGACCTTTTACAATGGAACCAAGTTTACCGTAGAAAATGAAATCAATTGGAGGAAACAACCCATTTTTAATGCGAGTATGATCGTCAACTTTAATGCCATTGAACTTCCAAAACCCTACGCTTCTAGAAATCTTTGGCTGGTGAGCCCCAAGGTGGATTTTACGTTTACCAAAACCCTTACCTGGACTACATTTGTACAATACAATTCACAGGGAGAAAATTTAGGGGTAAACTCTAGAATGCAATGGCGCTTTGCTCCGCTTTCCGATTTATTTATTGTTTACAATGATAATTACATCAGCACAGACAATTTTTCGCCAAGATATCGTAGTTTTAACCTCAAATTGACGTATTGGCTAAATATTTAACAATGGTACGATTTCGAATTATAATGTCCCTGCTCTTCGTGGGGATCGCACTCAGTTCATGTAACCCTACCCCTAAAGAAGCTTCGGGTGATCTTATGGTAGTGAAAGGCAGTGTGGAAGGTTTACGCAAGGGGACGCTCTTCCTTCAAAAAATTCAAGATACGATGTTGATCAATGTAGATTCTACTTTGGTTCAGGGAACACCGAAATTTGAATTTCAAACTCCCTTGGAAACCGCAGAGATTTTTTACCTCTATTTGGATAAAGAAGACGGAGACAGCCTCAACGACCGGATTTTGTTTTTTGGTGAAAAAGGTACAATTGAAATCAACACCTTATTGAAAACTTTTGAAAGCAGTGCTAAAATAACAGGATCTAAAAATCAAGAACTCCTTCAAGAATATCAATCTTTTAGCAGAAAATTCAATGATCAAAATTTGGAATTGGTCAAGAATATGTATCAAGCGCAGGCGGATGGTAACAGCTCACGATCGGACAGTCTGATAGAAAAAATTGACAACCTTTTAAAAAGAAGGTACCTCTACACCATTAACTTTGCCGCAAATAACACCGATGAGAATATCGCGCCTTACTTGGCTTTAACTCAGGTCTATGATGCGAATTTATCGCTACTGGATTCCATCGCAGTAAAGATGACTCCCGAAGTGCAAGCCTCTAAATACGGGAAAGAGTTTTTGAGTTTTCTTGAAAAAAGACGAGAAAGCGAAAGAGAAAATTAAAGTGCTGCAGATTTCTTTAGCAAAGAGGTCATTACTTTTTTGCGTTCTTTTGCGATTGTTTGAAACTGTCCCTTCTTGTCCTCCCCCTTTACTGCATTAATTTTCACTATCAATTCGTCAAAAGCTTGAATTGCATCTTCTATTAATTGTTCACTTTTAGCTAAATCGCCATCCGGATTCGATAACTCCCAAAGGTAAATCTCTTCGATAAGGTCTCCGATATCGTTGTTGATTTCCTTTTTAAGCAATTTGACACTAGCCATAGTTATTAAGATAAATATTATTGAAGATAGATATTTTTTATTTCGAAAACCAAAAAAGTGATTTTTTTTTATCCTGAAAAACTCACATAATTTCGAGGGGTCTCGTAAAGAGTAACTTCCAATGTATGCTCTGGATTCAGGTGAGACTTTAAGGAATTGTAAATGACAACCACCATGTTTTCTGCTGTGGGAATTAGATCGAAAAACTCGGCTACTTCTTCATTCAGGTTTTTGTGATCCATCTTGTCCTCCACCTCGTTTTTGATCAAGTCTTTTAAAATTTTCATATCCATGACGTAGCCCGTTTCGGGATCTATGTCCCCAGTGACGTGAACAATCAATTCGTAATTGTGTCCGTGATAATGCGGATTGGAGCACTTTCCAAAAAGTGCCTCGTTTTGTGCGTCGGACCAGTCCTTGCGGTACAACCGATGTGCGGCGTTAAAATGAGCTTTTCTACTGACGGTTACTTTCATCTGTTTCTATTTAATGTTTTTAAAAGGGTCCTACTCCGACTTTGATTAGCATGCCCGTAGAGCATCCAAATTACCCTACTGCTGTAACTACAAAAAGTAAGGTAGGTTTCATTTTATACTATTTATGTGCTTGTAAAAACGGTCGAAGATAATTTTAAACCAAACCGTGAACTCCTCTGGAGTTTCCTGAAGAGCTTGGGCTATTGCCTCTAACGGCATCCATTTCCAAGCTGCCACTTCCTCTGGGTTGATCTCTGGAGCTTCTTCGTAATCTCCCAAGAGTACATGATCCAATTCGTGTTCTGTCAATCCATTGTCAAAAGGAGCTTTGTAAATAAAACTGAACAAAGCCTCTAGCGAAGTACTAAACCCCATCTCTTCTTGCAGGCGGCGTTTTCCGGCCTCTAGGTTGCCTTCACCTTCCCGTTGGTGGCTGCAGCAGGTGTTGGTCCACAGACCCGGAGAATGGTATTTGTGTAAAGCGCGCTGTTGCAGCATCAGTTCTCCTTTTTCATTTAAAATAAAAACGGAAAAAGCACGGTGCAAAACCGCTTTTTCGTGGGCTTCCATTTTGGGCATGGTGCCCACAGGATTGTCCTCAGTATCTACCAAGACTACTTTTTCTTCTTCCATGCGATTCAAAATTACCTATAATTTTTGCAAAAACCT
>CAXGYE010000145.1:0-4518 GCA_964013865.1 uncultured Flavobacteriaceae bacterium | reverse complement strand
GATAAAATAGTATCTTAGCTTTATCTTTTAGTAACAGATGGAAGTTTTTCAAAATTTAATTAAAAAACTCATGGCCCTGGTAGGTTCCCTATTTTTCCTAATGCTCGTGGTTTTTTTCGGTGTTCTTTACTTCGACAGAATATGGGAACCTGCAGCGGAGGAGCCCATCCAAGAATGGAATCCAGATGTTTTGGTGTTAAACAATCCTGAGGTTTCTGAACTGGTAAAAAAAGGGTATTTACTTTTAAGTGCTTCTTCCCAATACATGGGTCCACTGCAAGAAAATCCAAGCCTTCGGTTTGCAGGAAATAATTTGTCTTGTACCAACTGCCATTTGAACGGTGGAACCCAATCGGGGTCCGCCTCTTGGATTGGTATTGTGGATCGGTTTCCACAATTCGGTGGAAGAGCCAACAAAACGGGTAGTCTGACAGAACGGATCAATGGGTGCATGGAACGCAGCATGAATGGAAAAGCACTCCCTGAAGACGCACCCCAAATGAAAGCAATGTTGGCCTATATGGAATGGTTAGAGGAAGGGCTACCAAAATTAAATTCTAAAAACTTTAAAGGCTACCCTAAAATAGAAATCCCCTCAGTAGCTGTTAATTTAACTAAGGGAAAATCAATCTACGAAAAGGAATGTACCCTTTGCCACGGTGCTAAAGGACAGGGCGTTCGCTACAACGATCCAAAAAAAGGATACCAATATCCACCGCTCTGGGGAGATGATACGTACAACGACGGTGCAGGAATGCATCGCGTACTTACCGCTGCAGCCTTTATCAAAAATAATATGCCCTACCTCCAAGCCCAATGGGACAATCCCAAACTAACAGATGAGGAGGCTTACCACGTGGCGGGATACATCAATAGTTTCTCAAGACCCCAAAAAGAAAATACGACTGCTGACTATCCTGATAAAAAATTAAAACCTGTATCCACTCCTTACGGTCCCTGGACAGACAACTTCTCCCCTGAACAACATAAATACGGTCCCTTCCCCCCCATTATTCAATACTACAAACAGACTTATGGTATTAAAAAAACGAAATAAACTATCTCACATTTTCAGTGTAACCTAAATTACATAGGTTCTTTATGGGTATTGTATTTTTGATCCATGCAAGACTATAATGATATATTTATTTCATCGTTTAAAGGCACGCTAAATTGGACACTTAAATCTATTTTATTTGAAGTGCCTTGGTACCTGAACTATTTTTGGGGGCTACTACTAATCTCACTACTCGTTTGGGGTTTAGAACTTTTATTTCCCTGGAGAAAACAACAAGGAGTTTTTAGAAAAGATTTTGGTCTGGATGTCTTTTACATGTTTTTTAATTTTTTCTTGTTTGCTTTAGTGATTAATGGTGTGTTTGGCGGGCTACAACTTTTCTTTCAAAAATTGGGAATTACCCTTACCAGCTTGACTCTTTTTGATATCAAAAATTTGGCCTTTGGAGTCCAACTTTTTGTCTTTTTTGTGCTGTTGGATTTTTTTCAATGGCTTACCCATATTTTATTGCACAAAATTCACTTTTTGTGGAAATTCCATCAAGTACATCACAGTGTAAAGGAAATGGGCTTTGCGGCTCATTTTCGATATCATTGGATGGAAAATGTACTGTATAAACCTTTGAAAACGCTGGGGATTATGATCTTAGGAGGTTTTGAACCCGACCAAGCCTACCTCGTGCATTTTTTTGCTATCCTCATTGGGCATCTCAATCATGCTAATGTTAAAATTTCTTGGGGCCCTCTAAAATACATTTTGAACAACCCCATCATGCACTTATACCACCATGCCTATGCACTCCCCAAAGGAAAATTTGGAGTGAATTTTGGTATCAGTCTCAGCCTGTGGGATTATCTGTTCAAGACCCATTACGTCCCTGAAGCTAGTGGCACAATAAAACTAGGGTTTCTAAAAGAGGAACAGATGCCAAAAGGATTTCTAAAGCAGGCCCTACACGGGTTTAAAAACTATTCTAAACCGTAATTACTACTCCGGCAACTGTATACTGATGTTTCTGTATTCCACAGCTCCGTGGTCCCCTTGCAGCATTAGAGACCCAGGCAGGCCTTCTTTACTGTCCAAAGCGCCTCCCGTTATTCCAGGAATGATCTGATCGGTAATGATTTTCTTACCATTGGCCACCACAGAAACTCTTCTACCTATTAAAGTGATGTCGTAACTTTGCCACTCTCCAGCTGGTCGTGCCGCCATCTCATTAGGTGTTAAAAAGCCATAAACCCCCCCAAAAAGAGTGGACGAAGGTTCTTTCCCATAATTATCTTCAATCTGAACCTCATAACGTCCTCTGAGATAAACCCCAGAATTACTCCCCTTGGGATAGCGAAACTCAATGTGCAATTTAAAGTCCTCATAAGTGTCCTCAGTGATTAGATTTACCCCTGATTGAGGGTTTTGTAAAATCCCTTCTACTGCAATCCATTGATTCATTTGATTGGGATCTGAAGAACGCCATCCTTTGAGATTTTTACCTGTAAAAAGGGATTTAGGCTTTCCCCATTTCACATTCATACTACGAATTAACTTAGGTGCAGGAAAACCTGTAAATGGAAATGCTCCCCCATCACTACTGAGTATTGTTCCCTTTAACTCTCCGTTACTAAGTATTCCTTGGAAATGCATATCATTTTCACCATCCCATTGCGGTGGAATACTAAAGTCTACAATCCCATTGTGAAAAAAAACTTCTGAAATGGGTCGGGCACTACCCCCGTCAGCTACAAAATAACCTACCAAAGCTTTATTTCCCGATAGTTTTACTTCCAACCAAGAGGGTGCTATTTTTCCATTCATCTCAACCTCTAAATCCCATTTTCCAATAAGATCTTTGTCCTCTTGCGCAGCTCCGCTAAATGCGATAAGGGCAAAGAACAGGCAATAGTTTTTCAATTTGTTTTTCATTTTTAATATAAATTTAATTGTTAGTCAATCGATCGATTCCCAAAAATTGATCATTTGAGTTATAATACCAACTTCTATCTTTAGGCATTTTGATTCCATTTACGTCAAGCTCGCCTTCCAATACAATGTATTCCCCATCATTTTTGGATTCGTCATGATAAAACTGGTACTGCTTTAGGGCATAGGTTTTTTGATCAAAGTAAAAATACCATGTGTCCTCACCTACTTCCTTTTCATAATTCACTTTCAAAATCCAATACGGTTTCCCCTCAATCCATCGCTCATTTACTTTGGGGTCAATAAGCGTTCCCGAATTTTTGAGTTTCATCGGAAGACCATAGAGGTAGGTGTAATACTTTTTGTAAAATTCAGCGCGATCACAATCCAAGCGGTACTGCTTTCGGATTTCTTCTGAAAAATCAGTTGCTCCGTTAAAGCTCAGATGACATTCTTTCTTATCGAGTATTGAAACCAAGGTGTTTTCGTTTTGATACACTTCAAGGCTAAAAAATGAAGCCGGAAAATTCACGGTAATTATACTTTTCCTCTCGGGACGGTTTGGCGTTTCCATTGTTACCACAAAAGCTGCATTAAAGGTTTCCCATTTGGCTTCGGGATCGTGATAGGCGATGGCTTTATCCAGTAATTCGCTTCCCTCGAACCCTTGCGCTAAAGCAAATTGATGTCCTAGAAAACAAAGCAGTAAAAAAATATGTTTATTCATAGTGGTAGATTAAAAGCAAGATAAAACAAAAATTAATGAGTGTTTGAATTGCCCATAAAGGTAATTAAATCACGTTCTGAAATCTTGGGGTTTGCGCCTGAACTTCCTGCAACAAGAGCTCCCATGGCACAGGCTCTGTCCAATGCATTCTTACATGGTCTTTTTTCTAGCAAACACTGAACCAAAGTGGCTAAAAAAGAGTCCCCCGCCCCAACGGTATCTCGGACTTCTATCTGGTATCCACTGTTGTAAAACCATTCGCCATAGTGATATAAAACCGCACCAAACTTTCCCTTGGTAACACAAATGATTTCTGTTTGGGTTTGTTTTGCAATAAACTCAATATGCTGGTCCAATGCGTGAAATGGGGAGTCCAACGCTGCTGCGAGTTCGAACAATTCTTCATCGTTGAATTTGAGCATTTCAGCCTGCTGCATTAAATCTTTTAACAAACTCAAGCTGTAAAAAGGAGGTCTAAGGTTTAGATCAAAAACCCGAAACTGTGCTACTCCTAAAAAGGTATTTAGTGCTTCCAAAGAAAACCCTCGCGCGATCAAACTACCAAAAATAAATGCAGGGGAGTTTGCCACGAGAGCAATCGCTTCAGGTTGGGCCACAATAAAATCCCAAGCGACATCTTTTTCAATCTCGTATTGTGCAGATCCCTTTGAATCCAAACTTACATGAACGACACCTGTCTTGTGCTTGGAATCCCGTTGTATCTGGTCTGTCGTGATTCCCTGAGCTTGTACAGCTGCAAGAAGCTCCTCTCCTAAGGCATCATTACCAACCCGACTAATAAAACGAACCTCTGCGCCTAAACTTTTTAAAGAGCTCGCTACGTTGAAAGGGGCGC